>JBJTKU010000024.1:0-10780 GCA_046096605.1 Candidatus Planktophila sp.
TCTTTGGTGTGCGTTGTGCGTAATCGCGTGGACGAACTGCGTGTGCAGCACCTCCACCGATTTGAAGTGGGGCACGGACAGAACCCTGACGAGCGCGGCCGGTTCCCTTCTGCTTGAAAGGCTTCTTTCCTGAACCAGAAGTTTCACCACGGTTCTTTGCCTTTTGAGTTCCCTGACGCGCTGCCGCAAGTTGTGCAGTAACGACTTGGTGAATCAAAGGAATATTTGTCTGTGCATCAAAGATTTCTGCTGGAAGCTCAACGCTGCCAACTTTCTGCCCAGATGAATTCTTTACATCAACGGTAAGCGCCATGGTTATGCACCTGCCTTTACTGAAGAAACAGTTTCAACAATTGCTTTCTTTGCAGCGGAACGAATAAAGACGAGACCGCCATCAGTTCCGGGAACTGCACCTTTAATGAGAAGCAAGTTGCGCTCTGCATCAACGCCAGCGACGGTGAGGTTTTGAGTAGTGACTTTCTCATTACCCATACGACCCATCATGCGCATTCCTTTGAAGACGCGACCTGGTGTCGAACATGCACCGATAGAACCTGGCATACGGTGCTTACGGTCAACACCGTGTGATGCTCCGATACCACCGAAACCGTGGCGCTTCATAACACCAGCAGTTCCTTTACCGGTTGATGTTCCAGTTGCATCGACGATATCGCCTACTGCAAATGTTGTTGCACCAACTTCTTGTCCAACGGTGTATTCAGCAGCTGACAAAGTGCGAAGTTCAGCGAGTGCACGACGAGGTGTCACACCTGACTTAGCAAATTGACCTGCAACTGGCTTTGAAACTTTCTTTGGATCAATTGCGCCGAAACCGAGTTGAACAGCTGAGTAGCCATCTTTCTCAGGTGTGCGAATTGATGTGACAACGCATGACTCAACTGAAACAACTGTTACAGGAATCATTCTGTTGTTGGAATCAAATACTTGGGTCATACCAAGCTTCTTACCGAGAACGCCCTTGATGGACGAACCGTAAGACTGTGTAATCAATGTACGTGTCATGAGTTTCGTCCTTTCCTTAGAGCTTGATCTCGATGTCGACGCCTGCTGGCAAATCAAGACGCATCAATGAATCAACTGTCTTAGGAGTTGGGTCGATGATGTCGATGAGGCGCTTATGTGTGCGCATCTCGAAGTGCTCGCGGCTGTCCTTGTATTTGTGAGGAGAGCGAATCACGCAATACGTGTTCTTCTCTGTTGGTAGCGGCACTGGACCCGCGACCGTTGCACCTGTGCGCTCGACTGTCTCAACGATCTTCTTCGCTGAAGAGTCAATCACCTCATGGTCATAGGCCTTGAGTCGAATGCGGATCTTTTGTCCCGCCATGTCGTTCTCCTCTTTCGTTTCTTACTGCGTTAACAATTCTGTTTGCAATCTTTAGTTTTCAATCTGTACTGCTATTTCTTGTTAAGTGGCGGTGGCTTTTTTGGCCACCGCCACTATTACAAGGTTTACTTGTTGATCTTTGTAACGCGACCTGCACCTACTGTGCGGCCACCTTCACGGATAGCAAAGCGAAGACCTTCTTCCATAGCAATTGGCTGGATGAGGGTTACTGACATTTCAGTGTTATCGCCAGGCATAACCATTTCGGTACCTGAAGGAAGTGTTACAACGCCTGTCACGTCAGTTGTACGGAAGTAGAACTGTGGACGGTAGTTGTTAAAGAATGGAGTGTGACGTCCGCCTTCATCCTTTGAAAGGATGTATGCAGATGCTTCAAACTCTGTGTGAGGTGTGATTGATCCTGGCTTGCAGACAACCTGTCCACGCTCAACATCTTCACGCTTTGTTCCACGAAGAAGAAGTCCGACGTTCTCGCCAGCCTGTCCTTCGTCGAGCAACTTACGGAACATTTCAACGCCTGTAACTGTTGTCTTCTGTGCATCTGGACGGATTCCAACGATTTCAACTTCTTCGTTGACCTTGACGATACCGCGCTCGATACGACCGGTGATAACTGTTCCACGACCTGTGATTGTGAATACGTCTTCAACTGGCATAAGGAATGGCTTGTCGATATCGCGTGCTGGCTGTGGAATGAATGCATCGACTGCATCCATGAGCTCCATCAACTTATCTGCCCACTTCTGGTCACCCTCGAGTGCCTTAAGTGCTGAGATGCGAACGATTGGTGTGTCATCGCCTGGGAACTCGTACTTAGATAGAAGTTCACGAACTTCCATTTCAACGAGCTCAAGAATTTCTTCATCATCAACCATGTCTGACTTGTTGAGAGCCACAACGATTGATGGAACGCCTACCTGACGTGCAAGGAGAACGTGCTCCTTGGTCTGTGGCATTGGACCATCTGTTGCTGCAACGACGAGGATTGCTCCGTCCATCTGTGCAGCTCCGGTGATCATGTTCTTGATGTAGTCAGCGTGGCCTGGGCAGTCAACGTGTGCATAGTGACGCTTCTCAGTCTGGTACTCGATGTGAGCGATAGAGATGGTGATACCGCGCTGGCGCTCTTCTGGAGCCTTATCAATCTGATCAAATGGTGTGAATGGGTTTACATCTGGGTACTTATCGTGCAACACCTTTGAGATCGCAGCAGTAAGTGTTGTCTTACCGTGGTCAATGTGGCCGATGGTGCCGATGTTTACGTGCGGCTTGTTGCGCTCGAACTTGGCTTTTGCCATTTTGCTTCCTCTTTCGTTTTATCTAGTGCTAGTTATTAGGGGTTGTGCTATTCATTTATTAGGGATTATTCGCCGCGAACTTTCGCAATGATTTCCTTTGCGACGTTGCCTGGAACTTCGGCATAACTGTCGAATTCCATGCTGTAGCTCGCGCGACCTTGTGTTCTGGAGCGGAGATCTCCGACATAGCCGAACATCTCTGACAACGGAACTAGCGCCCTAACAACGCGGGCACCTGACCGCTCATCCATGGCCTGAATTTGGCCACGACGACTGTTGAGATCGCCGATGACATCACCCATGAAGTCTTCAGGGGTAACAACTTCGACTCTCATTACTGGTTCGAGAATTGCAGGATCAGCAAGTTTTGCTGCTTCCTTAAATGCTGCGATACCAGCCACCTTGAATGCGAGCTCCGATGAGTCAACATCGTGATACGCGCCGTCAAGAAGAGTTACTCGTACATCTGTGAGTGGGTAGCCAGCAAGTGGGCCTGAAGTCATTGCTTCTTGGCAACCTGCATCTACTGAAGGGATGTACTCCTTTGGAACACGACCACCAGTGATCTTGTTGACGAATTCGTATCCGCCTTCAATTTCACCTGTTGGAAGTGGCTCGATAGCAATCTGAATCTTTGCAAACTGTCCAGAACCACCAGTCTGCTTCTTATGTGTGTAGTCATGACGTGCAACTGGCTTACGAAGAGTTTCACGGTATGCAACTTGTGGCTTTCCAACGTTTGCTTCGACCTTGAACTCGCGACGCATACGGTCTACGAGGATTTCAAGGTGAAGCTCACCCATACCAGCGATGATTGTCTGGCCGGTCTCTTCATCTGTGTTGACGTGGAATGTTGGATCTTCTTCTGAAAGGCGCTGAATCGCAACGCCGAGCTTTTCTTGATCGCCCTTTGTCTTTGGCTCGATCGCAACAGAGATAACTGGTGCTGGGAAGTCCATTGACTCGAGAATTACTGGCTTTGTTGGATCACAGAGAGTCTCACCTGTAGTTGTGTCCTTCAGACCCATAACAGCAACGATCATTCCTGCGCCGACGTTGTCACGCTCTTCACGCTTGTTAGCGTGCATCTGGTAGATCTTTCCAATGCGCTCTTTGCGATCCTTGGTTGAGTTAAGGATGGTTGTTCCTGTCTCAAGGACGCCAGAGTAAACGCGGATAAATGTGAGTTTTCCAAGGTGTGGATCTGTCATGATCTTAAATGCAAGAGCTGAGAATGGTTCGTCATTCTTTGGAAGACGTGAGATTTCCTTCTCTTTATCACTCATATCTGAGCCGACGATCGCATCGATATCAAGCGGTGATGGAAGATAGCGAGTTACAGCATCAAGCATTGGCTGTACACCCTTGTTCTTAAATGCTGAACCTGTAAGTACTGGTGAAAGCTTTGCTGCGATAGTTGCACGACGGATTCCCGCGATGATTTCTGCCTCTGTTGGTTCTTCTCCGCCGAGGTACTTCTCCATGATGACATCATCATTTTCAGCCAATGTTTCAATCATGTCGTGGCGAGCTTGCTTTGCCTTATCGAGCATATCTGCAGGGATATCTTCGATGACGTAATCTTCGCCCTTCTTTGTCTCTCCGCGCCAAACAAGAGCCTTCATCGCGATTAGGTCAACAACACCAATGAAATCTGATTCAAGACCGATTGGAAGTTGTAGAACGAGAGCGACTGCGTTAAGACGATCCTTGATCATGCCTACGCACTTATCAAATGATGCACCTGTGCGGTCTAGCTTGTTAACAAAACAAATACGTGGAACAGAGTAACGATCTGCTTGACGCCATACAGTCTCAGACTGTGGCTCAACACCTGCAACGCCATCGAATACCGCGACCGCGCCATCGAGAACACGGAGTGAGCGCTCTACCTCAACGGTAAAGTCAACGTGTCCTGGTGTATCGATGATGTTGATCAAGTGACCTTTCCACTGGCATGTTGTTGCCGCAGATGTGATCGTGATACCGCGCTCTTGCTCTTGCTCCATCCAGTCCATGGTTGCTGCACCTTCGTGCACTTCACCAATCTTGTATGAAATACCGGTGTAGAAAAGGATGCGCTCAGTAGTTGTGGTTTTGCCCGCGTCGATGTGAGCCATGATTCCGATATTGCGAACCGTAGCTAGATCGATCTTCTCTACTGTTGACACTTATATTCCTCTTCTCGTCTTTTCGTAAATTCTTGGGTTAGTGAGCGATTACCAGCGATAGTGAGCAAACGCCTTGTTTGCCTCTGCCATCTTGTGGGTATCTTCGCGACGCTTTACAGCTGCTCCGAGACCATTTGATGCATCGATTAATTCGTTCATAAGGCGCTCTGCCATTGACTTCTCGCGACGAAGTCGTGAGTAATCAACGAGCCAACGAAGAGCAAGAGTTGTTGAGCGTCCAGCTTTAACTTCAACTGGAACCTGGTAGGTAGCTCCACCAACGCGGCGTGAGCGAACTTCAACAGCAGGTTTGATGTTGTCGAGGGCGCGCTTTAATGTGATAACTGGATCAACTTGTGTCTTTTCGCGTGAGCCTTCAAGTGCACCGTAGACAATGCTTTCAGCAGTTGAACGCTTGCCGTGGAGAAGTACGCGGTTGATGAGCGCAGTTACAACAGGTGAGTTGTACACAGGATCAGCAACTACAGGAGTCTTTACTACAGGACCTTTACGTGGCATTAGCTAGCCTTCTTCTCTCTCTTCGCACCGTAGCGAGAACGAGCTTGCTTACGGTTTTTTACGCCTTGTGTATCGAGTGAACCGCGAATAATTTTGTAACGAACGCCAGGAAGATCCTTCACGCGACCACCGCGTACAAGAACAATGGAGTGCTCTTGGAGGTTGTGACCTTCACCTGGAATGTATGCAGTAACTTCCATGCCGCTAGTAAGACGAACACGTGCAACTTTACGAAGCGCAGAGTTAGGCTTCTTTGGTGTTGTTGTGTACACACGTGTGCAAACACCACGACGCTGAGGTGAACCCTTAAGCGCAGGTGTTGATGTCTTCGTAGTCTTTTCTGCACGACCACGACGCACTAGCTGCTGAATTGTTGGCACTACATTTCTCCATTTCGTTTTCTGCATTAACTCTTTTTACGCTCACGCGCCGACCCACGCGCTCGGGTGTGTTGCACCCGATTCGCGTTTGCAACCATTAATTTCTTAACAGGGGCAAGCACCAAGCGCGCTAAAAGCGCAGAGGAGAAAGGTATCGGCAGGGGCTATGAAAGGTCAAAACGGCCCTTTTACTCCGCCGAAGGCCAGCCCACCCAGATTTTGCCCCTTTTTTGGGGCTCGGGCGTGTCGCCGAATCAGGCCCTTGTGGCCGAGATTTACGCTCCCCAAGCCAACATGTGCCCCGCTTTTTTATCGGTTTTAGGGGTTTCGGGTAAAAGAAAGAGGCCCAATCCTTTGCGGGATTGGGCCTCTTTGGTGACTTTCTTTAACGTGGAATTTCGACCTCATCGAGACGAATTGCTTCGCCAGTTCCACCTTGATCAAACGGCGTGAAGTCGTACTCATCGTAGGCTGCATATACAGCTGCCTTCGCTTCTTCTGTTGGCTCAACTCGGATGTTGCGGTAACGGGCAAGGCCGGTACCTGCAGGGATCAACTTACCGATGATGACGTTCTCCTTGAGACCGAGCAATGGATCGCTCTTCTCGGAAAGGGCTGCATCTGTAAGTACACGAGTTGTTTCTTGGAATGAAGCCGCTGACAACCATGACTCTGTAGCAAGAGAAGCCTTGGTAATGCCCATAAGTTCTGGGCGACCAGATGCTGCCTTTCCACCGGTTGTAACAACGCGACGGTTCTCTGCCTCAAAGCGACCGCGCTCAACGAGTTCACCTGGAAGCAATTCTGTATCGCCTGCTTCAAGCACCGTGATGCGCTTGAGCATTTGGCGAACGATTACTTCGATGTGCTTATCGTGAATGCCGACGCCCTGTGAGCGGTAAACAGATTGAATTTCGTTAACCAAGTGAACTTGAGTTGCACGTGGTCCGAGAATACGAAGTACTTGCTTAGGATCGATTGCGCCGACGACCATCTTCTGGCCAACTTCAACGCGTGAACCTTCTTCTACAAGTAACTTCTGGCGACGTGTGATTGGGTATCCGACTTCTTCTCCACCATCAACTGGTGTTACGACGATCTTCTTACCCTTTGCATCTTCACGGAATGAAACCACGCCTGCTGCTTCAGCAATCGGTGCAACACCCTTAGGAGTGCGCGCCTCGAAGAGCTCAACGATACGTGGAAGACCGTGAGTGATGTCATCACCTGCAACACCACCGGTGTGGAAGGTACGCATTGTTAGCTGTGTACCAGGCTCACCGATTGACTGTGCTGCGATGATTCCGACTGCTTCACCGACTGCAACAAGTTGTCCTGCTGCAAGTGAACGTCCGTAGCATGCTGCGCACTGTCCGACCTTGCTATCGCAGGTGAGTACTGAACGAATCTTTACCTCGTCCACTCCTGCTGCGATAAGCGCGTCGATATTGCGATCGCCTAAATCAGTGACGGCTTGTGCAACAACTGTGCCATTAACTTCGATGTCCTCAGCCAATGTGCGGCCGTAGACAGAGGTTTCGACGTGATCGTGCTTAACAAGGTTTCCAGCTTGTTGACGTGTAGCAATTGGTAGTACAAGTCCGCGATCTGTTCCGCAATCTTCTTCACGGATGATCACATCTTGTGCAACGTCACAGAGACGACGTGTGAGGTAACCAGAGTCAGCGGTACGAAGCGCTGTATCTGCAAGACCCTTACGTGCACCGTGCGTTGAGATGAAGTACTCGAGAACTGACAAGCCTTCGCGGAAGTTGGACTTAATTGGGCGAGGAATAATTTCACCCTTTGGGTTAGCCACAAGACCACGCATACCTGCGATCTGACGAATCTGCATCATATTTCCACGAGCACCTGAGAAGACCATCATCCACACTGGGTTGACGCGAGGGAAGTTCTCTTCCATCTCTTTACCAACTTCAGCTGTTGCCTTGGTCCAAATCTCAATGAGTTCCTGACGACGCTCGTCATCTGTGATGAGACCCTTTTCGTATTGTGATTGAACCTTGTCAGCTTGAGTTTCGTAGCTTTCAAGAATTTCCTTCTTACGAGGTGGTGTTACAACATCTTCGATACCGATTGTTGCGCCAGCACGAGTAGCCCAGTGGAATCCAAGTGACTTCAGCGCATCAAGTGTCTGAGCAACTGTGACCTTTGGATAGAACTCAGCAAGCTTGTCGACGATTGCACCGAGTTGCTTCTTTGTTACATCTGTATCCACGAATGGGAAATCAGCAGGAAGTGCTTCATTGAAGAGTGCACGACCAAGAGTTGTCACGACTGTCTTTCCAGCAACACGAATCTTGATCTTTGCCTGCAATGAAACTGAGTGCTGATCATGAGCCATGATCGCTTCAGAGATGGAAGCGAATGCACGGCCTTCACCGAGTTCACCTTCGCGCTCCATTGTTAAGTAGTAGAGACCAAGAACCATGTCCTGTGTAGGAGATGTAATTGGCCGACCGTTTGCAGGTGACAAGATGTTGTTTGAAGACAACATCAAAATACGTGCTTCAGCCTGTGCCTCAGGTGAAAGTGGAAGGTGAACTGCCATCTGGTCACCGTCGAAGTCAGCGTTAAATGCTGTACATACGAGTGGGTGAATCTGGATTGCCTTACCTTCGACGAGTTGTGGCTCGAATGCCTGGATACCAAGGCGGTGAAGCGTTGGTGCGCGGTTAAGAAGCACTGGATGTTCTGCAATTACTTCTTCTAGAACATCCCATACAACTGGACGTGCGCGCTCAACCATACGCTTTGCAGACTTAATGTTCTGCGCGTGATTGAGATCTACAAGACGCTTCATTACAAATGGCTTGAAGAGTTCAAGAGCCATCTGCTTTGGAAGACCGCACTGGTGCAGCTTGAGCTGTGGACCAACAACGATTACTGAACGACCTGAGTAGTCAACGCGCTTACCGAGAAGGTTTTGACGGAAGCGACCTTGCTTACCCTTGAGCATGTCTGACAGTGACTTAAGCGCACGGTTGCCAGGACCAGTTACTGGACGACCGCGACGACCATTGTCGAAGAGTGAGTCCACGGCTTCTTGCAACATACGCTTTTCGTTGTTAACGATAATTTCTGGAGCACCAAGATCTGCAAGGCGCTTCAAACGGTTGTTACGGTTGATAACGCGGCGATAGAGATCATTGAGATCTGATGTCGCAAAGCGTCCACCGTCGAGCTGCACCATTGGGCGAAGATCTGGTGGAATAACCGGAACACAGTCAAGAACCATAGATGCAGGGTTATTTGACGTTGTCATAAATGCATTGACAACCTTGAGGCGCTTGATAGCACGAGTCTTCTTAGCGCCCTTTCCTGTCTCAGAAAGTTCTGTGAGCATTGCATGCTCTGTCTCAAGATCAAATGTCTCAAGGCGCTTTTTGATTGCAGCAGCGCCCATATCTCCCTTGAAGTACATGCCGTAACGGTCACGCATTTCGCGGTAGAGGTTCTCGTCTCCTTCGAGATCTTGAACTTTGAGGTTCTTAAAGCGTGCCCAGACATCTTCAAGGCGTGCGATATCGCGGTCTGCGCGCTCACGGATTGCCTTGAGTTCACGCTCTGCTGATTCACGAACCTTGCGCTTTACATCCGACTTTGCATCCTCTGCTTCGAGTTCTGCGAGATCAGCTTCGAGCTTCTTGGTGCGTGTATCTAGATCTACATCGCGCTTTGTCTCGATCTTCTTGCGATCGTTAGCCAGCTTCTTCTCAAGCTGTGGCATATCTTCTTCGCGAGCTTCAGCATCAACTTCTGTGATCATGTAAGCGGCGAAATAGATAACCTTCTCAAGATCCTTAGGTGCAAGGTCAAGAAGATAGCCAAGGCGTGATGGAACACCCTTGAAGTACCAGATGTGGGTTACAGGAGCTGCAAGCTCGATATGACCCATGCGCTCGCGACGAACCTTTGCGCGTGTTACTTCAACACCGCAACGCTCGCAGATGATTCCCTTAAAGCGGACGCGCTTGTACTTACCGCAATAACATTCCCAGTCACGAGTTGGTCCGAAGATCTTCTCGTCGAAGAGTCCGTCCTTCTCAGGCTTGAGTGTGCGGTAGTTGATTGTCTCTGGCTTCTTTACTTCACCAAAAGACCAATCACGAATATTTTGAGCCGATGCAAGACCGATTCTTAATTCATCAAAGAAGTTGACATCTAACATAGTTATTTATCCCTCTCTCAAACTTCTTCTACTGAACTTGGCTCAACTCGTGACAAGTTGATTCCGAGTTCTTCGGCTGCACGGAAAATTTCTTCATCGTTATCGCGCATTTCAATTGCGACACCTTCAGAAGAGAGAACTTCGACATTGAGACAGAGTGACTGCATCTCCTTGATAAGCACCTTGAATGATTCAGGGATGCCTGGCTCTGGGATGTTTTCGCCCTTAACAATTGCCTCATAAACCTTGACGCGTCCGAGAACATCGTCAGATTTGATTGTGAGCAACTCTTGGAGTGTGTAAGCAGCACCGTAAGCTTCAAGTGCCCACACTTCCATCTCACCAAATCGCTGACCACCGAATTGAGCCTTACCACCGAGTGGCTGCTGGGTAATCATTGAGTATGGACCAGTTGAACGTGCGTGAATCTTGTCATCAACCAAGTGGTGAAGCTTCAAGATGTACATGTATCCAACTGAGATTGGAGTTGGGTATGGCTCACCGGAACGGCCATCAAATAACTTAGCCTTTCCGCTCTTACCAATTAGCTGAACGCCATCGCGGTTTGCGAGTGTGCTTCCGAGAAGACCAGAGATTTCATCTTCAAGTGCACCGTCGAAGACTGGTGTTGCAAAACGTGTTCCTGGCTCACCTTGTTCAGCGCCAATTGCACGCATGTGCTTCTGCCATGCCTCATCTACTCCTGAGAGATCCCATCCTGTCTTTGCAACCCAACCGAGGTGCATTTCAAGAACCTGACCGACGTTCATACGTCCTGGAACACCAAGTGGGTTCAAGACGACATCGACTGGAGTTCCATCTTCAAGGAATGGCATATCTTCAACTGGAAG
>JBJTKU010000025.1:0-25226 GCA_046096605.1 Candidatus Planktophila sp.
GTGGTTGCTAGTACTCGGATTCACCCATGAGAATCGTGAAATTCTTCCTCTGCTTGGCGTTCTTCTCTTTGCCATCGCCGGCGGTCTAGGACTTATTCAATGTGGGCGGGGATACAACTCAGGTAAGAATTATGGAAAAGCGCCAGCAGTCCTTGCAAACCTAATTGCCCTAGGCGTTGTGAAGTATCAAGCTGAAGCCGGCCTCTACTTTATTGCAATCCCACTAGCAGTCCTTGCAGTCGTAACTTTGTACTTCATTCTCACGATCGCTTCCCGAGAAAATAAATCGAAGTAATTAATTACTTATCGCGTAATCCGTTTGCTGTCTCATACTTTTCGTAATCCCAGAGAGATATATCATCGAGATCTAACGGCTTGAAACCCTTTGCCTCTAGTGCACTTGCAATATGTGCTCGATGCTCAGTTGCATGGTGAATTGCTTGCGAAAGCACAGTGGAGCGAAGACGCTGGAACTTTCCATTGTCATTTTCAAGATCAAGCCAAGTGTCATCTAAATCAGCAGCAGCAACCAGACGCGCATCAACGAGGGCTGCTTGCTCAGCCACTCGTGAAAGGTCGGCGATAGTCGTTATATCGGCGATACAAGGATCTCCAGGCTTGGTAAGTGCTGGCTGACCAGTAATGTTAAATGCGTAGTGATCTGCAGAATCGACAATGTGATGCATAATCTCTGCGACAAACCATTCAGGGTTGGTTGCATAAGATGTGAGGCTCTCTTCGGGCAAGGTCTGCAAGTGCTTGATGGTTTCTTGATTTGCCCAAGCCATATGGCGAAGCAATCGCGCTACTGAAATTGTCATGGACAGAGAGTAACTACGCTCTCCATATTTACCAAGACTAGAAACTACCAAGACTAGAAACTACCAAGGAACTATCTGGTGGTCCTCCCAGAGAACGCCGGTTGTTCGTTCCTCAAGAACCTCGCTCTGTGGGTTAAAGGTTCGCTCAAGTAACCAGAGAGCTGTCTCTGCGCCTTCTTCTGCACTGCGAGGCGCATCGGGGCCACCCATATCTGTGCGTGAATGATTGGGGCAGATTGCATCAACGAGTAATCCGCGAGCGCCTAACCCAGTTTCATGTGCAAGATTTCGCACCATTGCATTGACGCCGGCTTTGCTAATTCGATATGGCGCTAAACCACCAGCATTACCCGGTCCTGACATTCGTCCAAGGCATGCGGAGAAGATAACAACTCGTCCATTGCGCGCATCTGCCATCGGTGG
This sequence comes from Candidatus Planktophila sp., assembly GCA_046096605.1. Lineage (GTDB taxonomy): Bacteria > Actinomycetota > Actinomycetes > Nanopelagicales > Nanopelagicaceae > Planktophila. Next base: position 1,245 of record JBJTKU010000025.1, read on the forward strand.
CACAAGTTCATTGACAACCATAAAAGTTGAATCGAGATTGATGGAGAGAACGCGACGCCATTCTTCATCAGTAGTGCGCAATGTCTTAGACATTTTCTCACTCATTACGGCATGAGCAATTACAAGGGCTTGTGCATTTGAAAGTTCGCTTTTGACTCGCGCGAGTTCTTCGCGAGCTTTCTCAATCGCAGCTGGTGTGGTCACTTCGAAATCGATGGCAAATGTTGTGATCGTTGTTTGCGCAAATTCTGAAAGCAAAGTCGTACCTGCCCGAGCTAATCGATCTGCATCTTTGGCAATCAACGCCAAGTCATATCCGCGGGCGGCTAATCCGCGAGCAACTTCAAATCCAAGCCCTCGACTTCCACCTGTGATGATCGCAACTGGGTGTGCTCTCTCTGCTGTACTCATGCGAGAACTCTCCCAACGGATAGCCGATCCTGCACTCTGAACCGGCTCGCCGATTCCAAATCCCCGAAACCCCAACCCCCAGAGAGAGCCGACGCGTCGAGAGTCGGCGCGGCCTTTGACGCCGATGCGCTTCAAGTGAGAGGAGTCGAGAGTTGGCGCGGCCTTTGACGCCGATGCTCTTCACGTGAGAGGAATCGAGAGTCGGAGCAATCTCGCCTGTGTGCGCAATCTCGCCTGTGTGCGCAATCTCGCCCTTTCCTGGATTTATCGCCCCGTCCTGAGCCGATAGTCTTAGTCCTACGATCGAACCGTTTTCACTTATCTATAAGGAGCGCGCCAGTGTCGGCTACGCAACCAGGTCAAGACTTCGGAGCAAATGATTGGCTCGTTGAAGAGATGTACGAGCGCTACCAAAGCGATCCATCTTCTGTAACAGCCGAATGGATTGAATTCTTTAAAACTTACTCACCGACACAAACATCCACTTCATCTGCCGCAACTGTCGGTACTTCGAATTCAACACCTGCAAGTGGATTAGCCGGAGCACCGAAAGGTGGAACTCCACCGGTTCCGAAGGCAGCACAAGTATCTTCTGTCACCCCTGCGGCGCCAGTTCAGTCTTCGGCGCTAGTTGCACAACCAGTTCAATCAGCAGCTCCTGCCATGCCAGTTGCAGCTCCTGCAACGCCAGTTCAAACTGCAGCACCATCTGCAGCTATGCAGCCAACTCCGGCACAGGCAGTTGTTAAGCCCGCACCCGTTTTAGCAACGCCAAGTGAAGCAACGTTTGAACCACTTCGCGGAGTCGCAGGTCGCGTCGTTGCAAGCATGGAAGGTTCCCTCACAGTTCCAACTGCAACATCAGTTCGCGCCGTTCCTGCAAAGTTAATGATTGATAACCGCACCGTGATTAATAACCACCTCAAGCGCGGTCGCGGCGGAAAAGTTTCATTCACACACATCATCGCCTACGCAATGATTAAAGCGCTTCGTCATATGCCTGAGATGAATGCATTCTTTGCTGAAGTTGATGGCAAGCCAGCAATCGGCCGCCCAACACATATCAACCTTGGAATCGCAATCGACCTTGCAAAGCCAGATGGCTCACGTCAACTACTCGTTCCATCAATTAAGGGCTGTGAAGGACTTGATTTTGGTCAGTTCTGGGCCTCATATGAAGAAACTGTTGCTAAGGCACGTGCTGGAACACTGACCGTAGAAGATTTCGCAGGCACAACTGTTTCACTTACCAACCCAGGCACCATCGGCACAGTTCACTCTGTCCCCCGTCTAGTTCAAGGACAAGGCTTGATTATTGGCGTCGGTGCGATGGATTACCCAGCAGAGTTTGCCGGAGCTAGCGAAGAGACAATTGCACGCAATGCAATCAGTAAGGTGATCACACTTACCAGCACTTATGACCACCGCATTATTCAAGGTGCGACTTCAGGTGATTTCCTTCGCCGCCTGCACGAACTTCTTCTCGGTGCAGATAACTTCTACGATGAAATCTTTACTGCACTTCGTATTCCATATCAACCAATTCGCTGGGCCACAGATTTTGATTTCTCACGCGATGAAGAGATTAATAAGACTGCGCGAGTTCAGCAGCTAATTCAGGCGTACCGAACATATGGCCACTTAATGACAGACATTGATCCACTTGAATATTTGCAACGCTCACACCCAGATCTTGATGTAGTAACACACGGTTTAACCCTGTGGGATCTCGATCGTGAATTTGCTACCGGTGGATTTGGTGGAAAGAAGTTTATGAAATTGCGCAGCATCCTCGGAATCTTGCGTGATTCTTATTGTCGTTCAGTTGGTGTCGAGTACATGTACATCTCAGATCCAGAAGAGCGTAAGTGGATTCAAGAACATGTCGAAGTCGGCTTCGTAAAGCCAGATCGTGATGAGCAGCTTCGTATCCTGCGTAAACTCAATAGCGCAGAGGCCTTTGAATCATTCCTTCAAACAAAGTTTGTAGGGCAAAAGCGATTCTCACTCGAAGGTGGCGAATCCGTTATTCCATTGACCGATGTAATTATTTCGGCTGCTGCCGAGCGTGGACTCGACGAAGTTTGTATCGGTATGCCACACCGCGGACGTCTGAACATGTTGGCCAATATCGCAGGTAAGTCTTACGGTCAGATTTTCCAAGAGTTTCAGGGCCACTACGCCGAGAACGAAGTTCATGGATCAGGCGATGTTAAGTACCACTTAGGTACCGAAGGAGTCTTCACCGCCGAATCAGGTGCCACTACAAAGATTTACTTGGCCGCAAACCCCTCACATCTTGAGGCTGTAAACCCAGTGCTAGAAGGCATCGTTCGCGCAAAGCAAGATCGTCTCAACATCAAGGATGCATTCTCAGTATTGCCAATCCTTCTCCATGGTGATGCTTCATTTGCAGGTCAAGGCGTTAACGCTGAAGTTCTCCAACTCTCACAGCTGAAGGGTTACCGCACCGGCGGAACAATTCACATTGTCATCAATAATCAAGTCGGATTTACAACTTCACCACATGCTTCGCGATCATCGCAGTACTCAACAGATGTGGCCAAGATTATTTCAGCGCCAGTCTTTCACGTAAATGGTGATGATCCAGAGGCATGCGTTCGCGTTGCGCGTATTGCATTTGAATATCGTCAGGCTTTCCATAAAGATGTTGTCATCGACATGGTCTGTTACCGCCGTCGTGGACACAATGAAGGCGATGAGCCAAGCTTCACACAGCCAATGATGTACAAACTCATCGATGCAAAGCGCTCAACACGTACCCTTTACACAGAAGCGCTGGTTGGTCGTGGCGATATCACTCCACAAGAAGCAGAAGAGATTGCAACCGATTACCAGAATCAGCTCGAAGCAGTCTTTGCATCAGTTAATAACCATGTTCCTGAGCATGATGACAACTTCAAAGCTCCCGTGCCTCCCGCTGCCGAAGCAGTAGCAACAGCAATTACAGAAGATCTTGCCCGTGAGATTGCTGCAACACAGGTTGCAGTTCCTGAAGGCTTTAGCGTCCATCCAAAACTTCTTCCACAACTCCAAAAGCGTGTGGAGATGCTCAACGATGGAACTATCGATTGGTCTATGGGTGAGCTTCTTGCATTTGGCTCACTCCTTAAGGCCGGACACCCAATCCGTGTTGCAGGCCAAGATTCCCGTCGTGGAACATTTAGTAACCGTCACGCTGTCGTTATCGATAAAGAGAATGGACACGAGTGGACTCCACTTCGTTCACTGATTACCGATGAGAATCAATTCTTCGTCGTTGATTCACTTCTCTCTGAATACGCTGCGATGGGCTTTGAATATGGATATTCCGTAGTTCGCCCAGAGGCACTTGTTATGTGGGAAGGCCAATTCGGTGACTTCAGCAACGGTGCGCAGACAATTGTTGATGAATTCATCTCTTCTGCCCTTCAAAAGTGGGGCGAGCGTTCATCTGTAGTGCTCTTGCTTCCACACGGATATGAAGGACAAGGCCCCGATCACTCATCTGCTCGTATCGAGCGATACCTGCAACTCTGTGCAGAACAGAATATGACTGTTGCACAACCATCAAGTCCCGCCTCTTACTTCCATTTGTTGCGTTGGCATATGGCTAACCCAACTCGTCGCCCAATGGTTGTCTTCACTCCAAAGTCGATGCTCCGCTTGAAGGCTGCTGCTTCATCACTGAGTGATTTCACATCGGGAACATTCCGTCCGGTGATTGCCGATGACAAGGTGCAGAATGCATCACGATTGATCTTCTGTTCAGGAAAGATTTATCACGATCTCGTTGCAGAACGTGATCGCCTTGGCGAACATACAACAGCGATTGCACGCGTTGAACTCTTATATCCACTTCCTATCGATCATATGCGTGAAGTTGCAGCAGCTCATCCGAATGCAAATCTATTGTGGGTTCAGGATGAACCTGCAAATCAGGGTCCATGGTCACATATTGCACTTCGTACATCAGAAGCGCATGGTGGACGTGGACTTGATTCACGCACCCTGCGTCGCGTTTCACGTCGGGCAACAGCTTCCCCTGCAACGGGTAACCATCACTTGCACGAGGAAGAGGCTAAAGCGTTGATGTATGAGGCATTTACTCGCTAAAGATCTACTCTTCGCGTTTTGCTTTCTTAATCCTAAATAAGTGCTTGGCCTTAATTGCGTGAGGTGGAACCCATCCCCACGTTGTTGAATCCGTGCCTCTGGGATTTTCGCTCTTGAGCCAAATGCCGGCAGCCTCGATCTTTTCGATGCGCTTGATATAGAAGACGCCGGGCTGTTCATCGCGTTCAAGGATGACGATCTCACCAACCTTCAACGCCTTTGCCTTTGCCCCCTTTTTAGAGAACCAACGGACGTAGAGCACATCGCCAGGAATTAAAACTGGGGCCATAGAAGGGCCATCTACTTTGACGGTGCTAAAAAGTCTCATGCGATGTAGTCTGCCACACATGAAAAATATCTTTAAGCCAAGCATCACCGTCTACGCACACTGCGATCTTCCATGCGGCGTCTATGACCCAGCGCAAGCGCGCATCGAAGCTCTCTCTGTTAAGGCATGCATGGAAAAGTATGCAGCCAATACAGATGCCGATTTCCGTTCACGCTCTGTAGCAATCAAAGAAGAGCGTTCACATGCAGTCAAGGAACACCTATGGGTTCTCTGGACTGATTACTTCAAGGCTCCACACTTTGAGGCATACCCACAGCTGCACTCGCTCTTCAACGAGGCGACGAAGCTTGCTGGAGCTGCTGGAACAAAGGGAACTCAGGATGTAGCTGTTGCAGATTCATTGATCGCAAAGATCGACGAAATCGCAGAGATCTTCTGGGCGACAAAGAAGTAATGCAAGGTAATTAACTAAAAATTAGTGAATAAGAGATTGAGCGGCGGTGCGCGCGAGGTAAGAAACTCGCTCCACCGCCTTTCTCTTGATTATTCCTTTTGCGATATAGCGCTCTCCATCGTAGAGATCGCAGAGAAAATGTAAATCTCGACCATCGATATCTACACATCGCGCCGTACAACGAATCTCAGCTCCGATTCCAACAGAATCAAATATCGTAATTTCAAACTTTTCAACGACTGTGGTCTCACCCAGTTCTAGATATTCGGTAAGAGCTGCAACGCTTGCGCTCTCCATTGCGTGCATAATGTGAGAGCTAGCCAAGATTGGTAGATCAGAAATTCCCATAGCAACGCAGGTGTCGCCAGGACGAACAATCATCGTCGATAGACCTACAGCCCCAATAACTTCCTCTGCCGGCTTCACTAGATCTTTCCTCCAGATAGCCCATCGGTACCGGGTAGATCATCATCAAAGTTAATGTGCTGAATATGAGTCTGCTCGATCTGAATCTCGCGATGCTCTACGTTTCCAAATTCATCGATTTCAATTGAAATTTCCGTCATGGAGAACGTTGTGACAACCTCAGCGTTGCTTTTCCCGCCCATCAATTGGTTGTGAATGCTCTCATAAAGGCTAGCCGGAGCTTTCTCAACACACGATCTGCGCAATGCATCAACTAGGAATGTGTGGGTCAAGCGCTCATGTTCCAGCTGGCGCGCACAGTTCGGACAGATAGTGATGTGGTTACGGATTTCATCTGGGCGTTCAACCTGATCGATTGCATCCTCAATAATAAAGACAAGAGATGAGAGGACCTCAGGACATCCAATGCGCTCTGCGCCGAAGAGACTCATAGCTCGTCCTCCACCTTCTCTGCGACGAGAGGGCTCTTTGACGACTTGCCATCCGAGAGTGCGCCAGAATTTTTCTTCGATTCCTTGCCATCACTAGTTGTATAGCCGAGTTCGCGCGCATAATCGGCGAGCTTCTCGCGAAGTAATTTACGACCGCGGTGCAGACGTGACATCACGGTACCTGCCGGAATGCCGACGATTTCTGCGATCTCCTTGTAAGAAAAACCTTCCACATCAGCTAGATAGACAGCCATGCGAAACTCTTCGGGAAGATCCTGGAGGGCGTTCTTAATATCGCTATCAGGGAGATTTTCAAGTGCTTCTACTTCAGCAGATTTTCCAAGATCACTGGTGTGGCTCTGCGCCTGATCAATTTGCCAATCTTCGAGTTCGTTATTGGCAACTAGAGGCTGGCGCTGTTTCTTCCTATAAGTGTTGATAAAAGTTGTCGTGAGAACTCGATAGAGCCACGCGCGAAGATTTGTTCCCTCTTCAAATTGATGGAACGAAGTAAAGGCCTTCATATATGTATCTTGAACTAAGTCACGTGCATCTTCCGGGTTACGTGTGTATCGCAGCGCTGCAGCATAAAGCTGGTCCATAAACACAAGGGCATCGCGCTCGAACCGAATAGTGCGATCGGCGGCGCTCTCTAGGACAAGATCTTTTGATGTCATCGCTTCTAGGCTATCTCACCTTTCTTAAAATTGCCCAACAGTAAGGGGCGAGCGTAAGTCAAGGCTACGCATGGCAGTTCTTGATGAAATCTGGAGTCGGCGCCCAAGCCGGCAATTAACAATGAGGAAATTTAAAAAGCTAAAAAAGCGTAGTGGGTTCACCCAGCGTTATCGGTGCTATCAATTCGGCACCGTTATTGGCGACAAGATTGACGCGTGAGGAGACTGGATGGAAAGTAAGTCCATAATCTGGTTTTTCCACACGCATCAGTTCAAGGGCCACGAGTGGGTCTCGTTCGTGCGGATCAAGCCATTGATCCCAGCGATCTTCTGGCAACATCACCGGCATTCGACTATGAATCGTGGCAAGTTCTCCTACTGCTTCGCGAGTAATAATCGATGCACTTGTCACACTTTCACCAGTTGGGCTTACCCAATGGCTCCAAATTCCTGCAACTGAGAATGCACGAGTCTGCACCGTTGGATCAGGACTGATGTAGAAGGGTTGCTTCGGCGGATAGTTACCAAGAGCTGTGGCCCATTCGTAATAACCGTTAACGGGAATGATGCATCGCGTTCTGCGGAAAGCATCGCGAAACGTTGGCTTCTCGTGGATTGATTCACTGCGCGCATTGATTGCATGTGATTGTGATGCGCGAGCTGCTGCGCTATCGCTCATCCATGGTGCGATTAATCCCCACGATGCTGTGGTCAATGAGCGTTGCCCGCGAATAATGTAAATTTCATTGGTCGGTGCGATATTCCAATTGAGAGGAAGTGACTGATCTATTTCGCTAGATTGCAGATCAAAGGCAGAGAAGATGTCATCTGCGCCTTGAGTTCTGGCATATCTTCCGCACACGGCCGTAAGTCTACGGCGGGTAGACTAAGAAGATGGAATCACCGACAACAGCGCTCTGGCCTGCGATCTTTCGCGGTCGCACCCCTGTTGATCTTCACGTGGAAATTCCCGGTTCTAAATCTGTAACCAATCGCGCACTTATCCTTGCCGCACAAGCAAAGAGCTCATCGATTCTTCGCAAGCCCCTTATCTCACGCGATAGCCAATTAATGGTTGCAGGTCTTCGCTCCCTCGGTATCGATATCGTTGAAGCCAGCGATGGAAGTTGGCGCGTAACACCAGCTCCGTTGAAAGGTCCAGCGACAATCGATGTTGGTAATGCCGGCACCGTAATGCGTTTTCTTCCACCACTTGCAGCCCTTGCTCAGGGTGAGATCGCATTCGATGGCGATCCGCGTTCCTATGAACGTCCATTAGGACCTGTCATTAGCGCACTTGAGGAGCTGGGAATTTCGATCGATCATGAAGGTCGGTATAGCTTGCCCATGAGCATTAAGGGAGTTGGCGCAATTCCTGGTGGAGAGATCACCATTGATGCAAGTAAATCAAGTCAATTCTTATCAGCTCTTTTATTAATCGGTCCAAGTATGGTCAATGGAATCACAGTGACACATCAAGGCGGTGAACTACCATCGATGCCACATATCGATATGACTGTTGCGATGCTCCGCGATTTCGGTGCAACTGTGACTGTAGATCGTCAAGCACAGCGTTGGAGCGTTGCACCAGGTGAGCTCCATGGCGTTGATCTTGTGATCGAACCTGATCTTTCAAATGCAGCGCCGTTCTTATCTCTTGCCATGGTCTGTGGTGGCAGCATCACAATTGCAGATTGGCCACGTGCAACAACACAACCCGGCGATCAATTGCGTGAGATCTTTACACGTATGGGTTCATCTGTTGAATTTACAGATGCGGGTTTGAAGTTAACTGGAGGGAAATCTATTCATGGAATCGATATCGATCTCCATGATGTCGGTGAACTCACGCCATCCATCGCAGCCCTTGCAGCTCTCGCCGATTCACCATCGCACCTTCGCGGAATCGCTCATCTTCGCCTGCATGAAACAGATCGATTAGCTGCACTTACGCGAGAAATTAATCGTCTTGGTGGCTGTGTCACTGAAGAAGAGAGCGTCTTACACATTGATCCAACGCAAGGTGCGCTCCATGGTGGAACATTTCACACATACGACGATCATCGCCTAGCAACAGCCGGTGCTGTTATTGGCCTAGTTGTCGATGATGTTCTCGTTGAAAATATTGCAACTACACGCAAGACGCTTCCTGACTTTCCTGGACTCTGGTCGAGCCTGCTTCAATGAGTCCATATTCATACGATGAATCCGATGTGCGGATCCGCCCATCACGGCGCACACGTCCACGCAGTAAAGATCGACCTTCGCATGATGGCGCAATCTACGCACTTGTCACCACAGTAGATCGCGGTCGCACCACCTGCATTACAGATGATGCAGTGATCGTGACTGCCATGAAGGCGCGCGAGCTCGGACCAAAATCTGTTGTTGTGGGAGATCGCGTCAAACTCGTCGGCGATGTCAGTGGAACAGAAGGAACTCTTGCCCGCATCGTCTCTGTCGAACCACGGCGCAATTCATTAAGCCGCACAGTCGATGATGCAGCACAAGTCGAGCGTACTATTGTTGCCAATATTGATCAGTTAGTAATCGTTGCCGCAGTGACAAACCCTGAACCACGACGCGGATTAATTGATCGCTTTCTGGTCTGTGCTTTTCACGAGAACATCACTCCATATTTATTGATGACAAAGACAGATCTTGCACCTCTTCCGGAATTCGTTGAAGAATATAGAAAGCTCGGCGTACATATTCTTACCTCATCATCTAAAGCCAAGACTTCAGATTTGCGCAGCCACGAGAGCGATCTTGCGGCGATTAAGAGCGTGTTGCTCGGAAAATCATCTGTCCTTGTTGGCCATTCAGGCGTTGGTAAGTCAACGTTAATCAACGCCCTTGTCCCTCATGCAGGTCGCATTACAGGAGACGTCAACGTTGTTACAGGTCGCGGTCGCCACACATCATCGAGTGCAATTGCACTTCCCTTATCATCAAATCTGGAAGGTCACGATGGTTGGATTATTGATACACCTGGCATTCGCGCATTTGGTTTGGCCCACCTTGACTCCAATCGCATCATCGCCTCTTTTTCAGATATCGCCGAAGTAACACGAGGATGCCTCACAAATTGCAGCCATTACGAACCTTCGTGCCGACTCAATGAATGGGTTGCACCAGGCGGTGTTGTCGATGAAGAACGCCTGGCACGCGTGACGAGTCTGAGATCACTCCTTGAGTTAAAGGATAAGAACCCTTCACTGAGCGAGTAAAAGGCTGCTAAAGATAGACTTAATGCTATGTCTAGCTCAGCTAATCACCGAGTTTTTGCCTCGGAGAAGTATTCAGCAGAGCTTGCATTTGCTTTAACGCTTGCAGATCGCGCTGATTCCATTTCGCTCTCGCGCTATCACGCACTTGATTTAGTAATCACCACAAAGCCAGATAACACTCCTGTCACAGATGCCGACAAAGCTGTCGAGCGTGCCATCATCGATGCGATTGCGGTCCAATATCCAACAGATGGCGTTGTCGGTGAAGAGTTCGGGACAAGTGGCAGCAAAGATCGTTACTGGATTATCGATCCCATTGATGGAACCAAGAATTTCTTGCGCGGTGTACCGACATGGGCAACGCTTATTGCACTCGTTGAGAATGAGAAGGTTGTCGTAAGCGTTGTCTCATCTCCTGCTCTCTATCGTCGTTGGTATGCAACAAAGGATGGTGGCGCTTATGTTCTCGACTCACATTCACCTTCGCGAAAGCTCTCTGTCTCAAAAGTTGCAGCGATAAGCGATGCATCGATTGCTTACTCTGATTTCCAAGGATGGGGCGCTCGTCGTTCTGCATTTGAAAAGCTACTTGATAGCACTTGGCGCAGCAGAGGCATGGGAGATTTCTGGTCACACATGCTCGTTGCCGAAGGCGCAGTCGATGTTGCGATCGAACCATCGCTTGCTCTCTGGGATATGGCAGCTCTTGATCTGATCGTGCGTGAGGCGGGCGGAAGATTCTCATCCCTGGATGGAGTCGATGGACCTTTTGGGCCGAATGCGATCTCATCTAATGGGGCGCTCCATGAAGTAATACTCGAAGCAATTAATGGAGAGAGATAAAAAGTGGCCGAAGATATTTCGATCGACTTAATGCGACATCGCGAACCTGAAATTAAGGTTAATCTTGAAAAGACTACTTTAGTTGCAACTACCTTTGCTGTTACTGGAATGACGTGTTCGTCATGTGTGGCATCGGTTGAAAGAGCGCTCAATACTGTTCCGGGTGTGCGTGCATCAGTAAATTTCGCCAGCGAGACTGTGCATGTTTTAGCTCCAGAAGAGATTCCTGCGCAGACAATTATTTCTAAGATTAAGTCAGCTGGTTACGGCGCAACCTTGCTCGAAGATAGCCAGGGACCTGCGCTGCAGAATAGAAAGTCAGCACTTGCGCTCTTCTGGGCAATCCTCTTTGCAGTACCTGCAATCTCGATCTCAATGGTGATGGATTGGCATATGTGGATTGATATGCGCGTTCACGAACTTCTCGACATAGTTGGATTACCGCATCCGCTCTATTCGCCAACTGCATGGGTTGCTATCGGCCTCACTGCGCCGTTGATCTTCTTTGTAGCGTGGCCAATTCACCGTGCAGCCCTTCGCAATATCGCGCATCCAACTATGGATACCTTGGTTTCAATGGGATCCATTGCAGCATTTGCCTGGTCGATCTATGCCAACTCAACTGGTGATGGAGAGGTCTACACAGAAGTTGCCGCAGGAGTTCTCCTCTTTGTTATCTTGGGTCGCTGCTTAGAATCTCGCGCCAAGCATCGTGCAAGTAGCGTTCTCACATCTCTGCTCTCTTTGAGTGCCAAGGAAGTAACAGTTCTCCGCAATGGTCTAGAAGTACTCATCCCAATCGAACACCTTGTTATCGGCGATGAATTTGTTGTAAAGCCAGGTGCTCGGATTCCAACAGATGGCATCGTTATTTCGGGTAACTCTTCTGTTGATAACTCAATGTTGACAGGTGAGTCAATGCCTGTTGATGTAGCACCCGGAGCCACAGTTATTGGTGCATCGATGAATAACAACGGCCGCATTATTGTCCGAGCAACTCGTATCGGAAGCGATACTGAGCTTGCCCGTATTACTGCGATGGTTGTTGAGGCACAGAGTGCAAAGGCACCTATTCAACGATTAGCAGATCGCATATCAGCTGTCTTTGTTCCAGTCGTTACCTTGGTTGCAATCGGAACCTTCTTCCTTTGGTATTACTACCTTGATGCAGCCCTCAATGGCGGTGATGGACGATCACTTTCAACGTCAATTTCTGTTGCCATCACAGTTCTTGTTATTGCCTGCCCGTGTGCACTTGGCCTTGCAACTCCTGTCGCTCTAGTGGTCGCTTCAGGACGTGGAGCATCTCGCGGAATCGTTCTTCGCAAGCCACACGTTTTGGAACTTGCGAAGAAAGTAGATGTTGTTCTCTTCGATAAGACCGGGACGCTCACAAGTGGAGTGATGAAGGTTGGCGATGTTTTGATTCCAACTAGCGCCCAAAAGGCTCTCGGTACGGAAATCTCAGCATCGATTAACGAACGCGCAATTCTCTCTACTGCGCTCACTCTAGAGAACGCTAACGATCATCCGATCGCTAAGGCGATTTCAGCATATGCAATCTCACGCGGTGCAACGCTGGCGCTACTTACAGATTTCACACAGACACCAGGATCTGGAGTTGGTGGTCGTATTACCGTGGGTCAATTCTCACCTGTTGTCTTAATTGGAACTCCAGAGGCGATTGCACATAGCTCTGTTCCCTTTGATCCGCAGATTGTGGCCGGCATAGAACAGGCGCGTACTCGTGGTGAAAGCGTCTCAGTTTTGGCGTGGGATGGTGTGGCACTTGCCCTCTTTACAACATCGGATGAGGTAAAGACAGATGCAGCTGAGACAGTTGCGGCCCTAATAAATCGTGGAATTACACCGTGGCTTGTTACTGGCGATAACAAGGAGAGCGCTGCAAATATTGCATCTCTTGTTGGAATTCCCGCAACCAATGTCATCGCACATACATTGCCGCAAGAAAAACTTAAAGTGGTTGAAGATTTCAAAGCACGAGGTAAGACCGTCTTAATGATCGGCGATGGCATCAACGATGCTGCAGCACTAGCAGCCGCAGATCTCAGCATTGCAATGGGAACCGGAACTGATTCAGCAATTGGTAGCGCTGATATCACCTTGATGCGTCCAGGCTTGATTGGCGTCATTAATGCACTTGCACTTGCTACCCGCACACTGCGCACCATCAAGGTAAATCTCGGATGGGCCTTCGCTTACAACGTGATCGGCATTCCGATTGCAATCGCAGGCGCACTTACGCCTATGTATGCAGCGGCGGCGATGGCGGCAAGTTCACTCGTTGTTGTTACCAATTCACTACGCATTCGCTGACGTTACCAAGCTCGGAATGAGCAGTGCGATTTTTTGAGTGACTTAGCCCTTCAAGCTAAATGTTGGGTACTCATCTGTAACAAGTAACCATGCGTAACCCTGCACACGGTTCCAGTAAGCGATAGTTCCAAGAACAATCTCGGCTGCCCACTCTGGGTACTTTCCGGTCAAAGATGTAAGCGCCCATGCAAGAACGGTGGCAATGATCGTGAGTACGAGATAAAAAAGTCCAACGATGTAGAGCGGAATTGCTAGGAACCACTTCACAAGTGGCAGACCACGGTTGAGCCTTACTCCGCCTTCAACATCTGGGAAGAGAACTGCAACACGTGGGTTACGTTCGATCGATGGGTAATCATCGTTGAGAAGAAGAACGTAGGCGGTCAATCGAGTTTCTAGTTCCACAACGGCATGGTTAAAGCTCAGGACGTAGCTTGGATAGATGCCGCGGAAGAGAATTGCCAGAAGAGTCGGCAGAATGACAAAACTCGATGCTGCTGCCGCAGTTCCTGAATCACTGGAGAAGGCTGCAGGAGTAAAGCTTGCAACAAAGACCCAGACAGGAAAGACGATGATGCCGCGCCAGAAAACGGTGGCGCGATTGCGGTTCTCAAGATCGATAGCAATTGTCGTGGTGACTTGGTTACTCATGGCCGCTCCCTTAATTGGTCTGCTGATTCAATCTACTCATTACTTCTTAAAAGTGTAATGGCCCGAAAGGTTTATGAAACCTTACGAGCCATTCACGATCTGGTAGCGGGGGCAGGATTTGAACCTACGACCTCTGGGTTATGAGCCCAGCGAGCTACCGAGCTGCTCCACCCCGCGTCGGTGGAGCAATCCTAATCGCAGGTAGTTAAACCACCAAATTGAGTAGCAAATTGAGAAGTATTACCTACTTCTTCTGCGCATTTGCAGCAGCATCAAGAGCTGACTTCAATCGCTTCTGTGCGCGATCGTATGCTGCGAAATCTCCCTTTGCTAGTGCAGCTAATCCATCTTTATATGCGGCAATTGCGCTAGCAATTGCACTTGCTGCATCCGATGATGATCCACCTGAATCAACATTTCCACCACCACTTTGCGTTCCGGAGTTTCCACCGAAGACTTGATCGAGTGCACCTTTGAGGGTGTCATCAAAACCAATTTGATCTCCGAATGAGACGAGAACTTTCTGCAGAAGTGGATATGCAGCAGCGTTTGATGTTGCCTTCACATATACAGGCTGTACATAGAGCAGACCATTTCCAACCGGAAGTGTCAGCAAGTTTCCAAGTACTACATCAGAACCACCCTGACGCAAGAGCGAGAGTGAATTGGCAACTTCAGGTTTTGCTTCAAAGTTAGATGCAACCTGTGAAGGTCCTGCAACGTTGGTACTACGTGGCAATTGCAAGACTGTGATCTTGCCGTAATCAGCACCTGCTGTTGAGTTAACAACTGCAAAAGCTGAAAGGTTTTCACGACCTCCACGTGGAACAAATGGTGTTGTCAATGAGAAGGCAGGTGTCTTTGCACCAGGCATCTGCAGCGTTAAGTAGTACGGAGGTTGCGCTGCAGCGTTAGCACCAAAGGTTGATGGGTCACGAGGAACGCGCCAGAAATCTTGACCGCCGTAGAAAGCATCAGCTGTCTTAACGTGATACGAACTGAGCACGTCACGCTGAACGCGGAAGAGGTCTTCTGGATAGCGGATGTGGTTGAGCAAATCAGCAGAGATTTTGCTCTTAGGCGTCACAGATCCTGGGAAGGCCTTCATCCATGTCTTGAGGACCGGATCCTTCTCATCCCACTCGTACAAGGTCACTGTTCCGTCATAGGCATCAACTGTTGCCTTTACAGAGTTACGGATGTAATTGATATTTCGATTGGACTGGGCAGTAACTGCAGCAGAGTTAGATGTGAGCGCATCGGTTGTTGCTGTTGAAAGCGTTGTTGATTGTGAATATGGGTAGCTCGCACTTGTCGTGTAGCCATCGATAATCCACTGGATGCGACCATCAACGATTGCTGGGTATGGATCTCCATCGAGAGTCAACCAAGGAGCAACTTTTGCAACTCGATCACGAGGATTGCGTTCGAAGAGAATCTTTGAATCCTTATTGATCAAGCTTGAGAGCAAGATGCGCTGTTCTTGATACTTGATGGCAAAGAGCAACTTGTTGAGAGTGCTTCCAACAGGAACACCGCCCTTGCCTGAGTAAGTCACATTCTTCTGACCGTTTGCTGAGGCATCATCTGGATAATCAAATTCGACAGGGCTATCTGTCTTTACGCCACCGATGATGGAGTAGTCAGGAACGTTCTCACCGAAGTAGATACGAGGTTCGAATTCGCCAAGACCCTTAGTTGATGGAAGATCTCCAACAGCAAACGTTGGCTTTCCATCGACATCTCGTGAGTTACCGAAGGCTGCAACAAATCCGAAACCGTGAGTGTAGACAAGGTGGTCATTGATCCAGTTACGGCTTGGGTTTCCTTCGATATTGAGTTCGCGCACTGCGACGACTGTGTCACGGGAGACGCCGTTAACTGTGTAGCGATCAATGTCGAGGGATTCTGGGAATGTGTAATACGGCTTAATCTGCTGAAGTTGACGGAATGTTGCAGAAAGAACGTTTGGATCCATCAGACGAATATTTGAAATTGTGGCAGCATCATTTGCAAGCTGTCCGGCATTTGTCGTCAGAGTTGCATCATAATCCTGCATCACAACGCCATCGATACCGTATGCAGCTCGGGTTGAATCGATATTGCGCTGAATGAATGGCGCTTCCTTTGATGACTCAGATGGCTTAACTGTAAATTGTTGAATCGCAGCAGGGTAAACGCCTGCGATCAAGACTGATGCAATAACAAGGAGTGCGGTTCCGGCAGTTGGGAGAAGCCATGAGCGGCGCACAATATTTGCAAAGAAAAGTAGTGCACAGACAAGTGCGATCGCAGCCAAGATTGCTTTGGCTGGAAGAAGTGCATTGACATCTGTGTATGTCATACCTGTGATGAGGCGATTTTCCTTGAGCGCTAGCGCGTAGCGGTCATACCAATATGCAACTGCCTTCAGGAGGACAAGGAAGCCAAGGAGAACTGAGATCTGCACGCGTGCTGCAGTTGTTGTGCGCTGTGTTGGTGCTTGCGGACGAATTCCACCGTACAGGTAGTGAACTGCAACTGCTGCAATTGATGAGATGAGAACAAGTGAGATTCCCCAGCTGATGAGTGCTTGATACATCGGCAACTTAAATGCGAAGAATGAGATATCTAAACCAAATTGTGGATCTGTCTGACCAAATGGAGTTGCATTCTTAAATTGCAACCAAGTTGACCAGAAGACCGCACCTGAACTTCCCCCGAAATAAATAAGAACTAGTGCGATACCGAGAAATACCCAGCGACGAATTGGTTCGATCTGCGCGCGGTAACGTTCGAGGTTATCTGCCTCTATTGTCATCGGAACATAGAGCGGACGACTGCGATGGGCTAAATAAATATTTGCGCTAATAAAGAGCGAAGTAATAAGACCAACGACTACAAAGAGTGTGATCTTTGTAGTCAGAACTGTGCTCCAGACTGATGTAAATCCGACAGATTTAAACCAGAGCCAATCGATATAGAAGCCACTTGAACCGACGATTGCGGCGCCGAGCAGAACGAGGATGGCGATGGTGATATTGAGCGGTTTGCGCAGTTGATTCATGCTCCTAAACTATCGCAACCTTTGGGGCTCTTCGAATTCAGCGCTGCGACCGCCTCATCGATAGTTCCCACCGCTGCCACCGTGATCCCCTCCGGGATAGAAGAAAGTTCTGAACAGTTCTCAATCGGCGCTAAAAAGAGGTCAGCACCTGCACGTTTTGCCGCAACGATCTTCTCTTCAATACCGCCGATGGGTCCGATCGATCCATCTTTTTCAATGGTGCCAGTACCTGCGATTGTGCGACCTTGGAGGAGATCCTCTTTGGTCAATAATTCAATGATCGCCAGAGTGAAAATCATTCCGCCACTTGGGCCACCGGTGCGTTTTACAGCAATCGAAAGATCTTTCGACGAAAGCTTTTCAAATCCGCGATCAGGATATGTGCGAGTTAAGTAATCGAGTGCAATGGTGCGCGCATAATCTTGCGAACCCTTCATCTCTGCAGTTGATTGCTTTTCATCTTCTTCGGCAGTGATGCCTGGAGGATAGATAACTGATTTCGGCAAGACAACATTGTCAGTACGTATCCAGCGATAGAGCATTTCAAATCCTGGAACATATGAACCAGGCGCAGTGATGCGGATTGTAAGAAGGTAGAACTGTCCATCAATCGGATAGCTCTTTGCTTGGCTAGTCTTAGAGAGTTTTACTATCTCGGGATAAATTCCTTGAGGCGTTCCAGGAGCGATTGCCACAAATTGAAGTGGTGAGAGAAATGCGGCAGTAAAGAAGAGAGTCACGAGAGTTCTTGATAATCGAGGAAGTGTAGAAAAACTTAACACGGAAAGCTACTTATCTTGCCCTTGATCGTATGGAGCATCTCCGGCTTGAGACTCTGGAGATAGGTTCGGATCTCGAGAACCTTCGCTGAAGGTAACAGTCTCTGCCTGCCTGAATGCGCCCTGAAATTTCTGAAACTGATTAACAGAACGCGTAGTCTCAGTCTCGTACTTATCCTTAAATTGGGTTACCCATAGGACGTAGCCGAGAGCACCGATGAGCCCAACCGCGGGAACAACCCACCAGATCAGCGCGAGGAAAGCATTCGACATGAAGGCAAGCCTAGTGGCTTTCTCGCCCCCTGACCTCACGAGGAGATCACGTGAAAATCACGGATTGAGAGTGTGGGAAGAAAATGGGGAGTATCCGTGTTCTACTAATACTTATAGAGGAATTCAAACGTAGGCATTCAAAGAGTTTCAAGATGTTCCGGAAGATCGAAAGAGTTTCAGGAAGATTCAAAGAACTTCAAGAAGAGATGGGACTGGTGAAGAAAGATGACACCTTTTGGTTTTACGCCACCATCTGGCAATAACGGATCCGGTGGCCCTGATGATGGCAGCGGCGACGGATCTGGAGATCACATCGGCCCCGAAGATTTCAACGAGATGCTTAAGGCAATTCAGGAACAGATGCGTGAGCAATTCGAGAAGATGGGGATTCCCCTTGAAGGTTTGGAGAATATGCAATATCTCTCCCCGGAAAATCTCAATGCGATGCTTTCAAATCTGCCGGGCATGCCTGGATTTGGTTTGGGATCGCAAGGCGCAGCAGCTGATCCACTTCCGATTGCAACGATTCGAGAGACAGCAAAGAAATTTGTCACAGCCCATGGTGTTGCACCTCTGAGCACTCGCGATCAGAGCATTGTTGCAAGCACATATGAGATTGCAGAAATTTGGCTCAATGAAGCCACAACATTTCCATCAGCTCTCTCCCCGTCACATGCTTCTGCGATCAATCGTGCCGATTGGGTTGATCTGACGATTGCAGGATGGCATCGCGACATCGCACCCCTTGCTCAGGGTCTCCTTGAAGCAATGTCAGATCTCCTGGCTCAAGCAAGCCAAGAGCAGGGGCCAGAAAATCCTGTCCCCCTCGATGCCATCGGTGGATTGCTGCGCACCTTTATCGCATCGATGATTGCAACTCAGCTTGGTCAATCCGTAGGCGCACTCGCAGCAACTGTCACCGGGGCACACGATGCCGGCCTACCAATCCTGGACCCAGCCCGACCTGTATTGATTCCGGAAAATATCTCTGCGTGGGCTGCCGATCTCGAGATTCCGCAATCTGAGGTCTTTATCTTCCATGCTCTTCGCGAAAGCGCAGTAGCACGCTTATTTGCCCATAACCCTTGGCTAGTCTCCTATATTCAAAGCACCATTACTGAATATGGACGTGGAATTCGCATCGATCTTGATGCAATACAGCGTCAAGCAGAAGAGGCGATGAATAACTTTGATCCATCGCAACCGATGAATAACCAAATCAATCTCAACATTGAATTAAATAATGGAATCTTCTCTCCCGAAGAATCTCCGCAACAGAAAGCTGCACTGGCAAAACTGGAAACCGTTCTTGCTCTGATTGATGGTTGGTCTGATGATGTTGTCACAGCAGCAGCCGGTGATCGAATTCCAAATATTGAACAGCTGCGTGAAACTCAGCGCCGTCGTCGTGCCTCTTCTGCTCCAGCTCAGCAACTCTTTGCAACGCTGTTAGGTCTTGAAGTTTCACCGCGATTAACTCGTGAGGCGAGCGCATTCTGGAGAACTATTCGCGAAGAATATTCTCTCGACACGAGAGATAGATTGTGGGCGGGAATTCTTCCAACGGCAGATGATTTAAAAGATCCCTCTGCATTTATCTCATCGATCCAGATTCCCGATGACCTTTCCGGTTTGCTCTAGCCAGAGAA
Source organism: Candidatus Planktophila sp. (assembly GCA_046096605.1). GTDB lineage: Bacteria > Actinomycetota > Actinomycetes > Nanopelagicales > Nanopelagicaceae > Planktophila. The sequence continues at coordinate 20,857 of JBJTKU010000025.1, forward strand.
AAGCGAAGTCCCCGGTCGCACATTTAAATATCTGCCTTCCCCTTGCAGATATCAAACGGTTATCCGAGGACTTCGTATGCGAAAAGTACGACGAACTAGCGCGCAAATCAAATGCCAATCGCTTTGACACGAGACGTTTTTTACTAGAGAGAAGTGAGAATCTCGCGCCAACCTCAACACGTACTTGAGGTTTTGCGCTTTTCACAGTGATAAAAAGCACTAGGCGAGTACTTTTGACCCGTGAATATCAATCACAGCGATGATGGCCCAACAGGAGAGATGACCTTGCCTGGAATCGATGAGGGCGAGATCATCGTGATCCGCTCAAAGCGACGCAAACGAAATCTCTCGGCATATCGCCAAGGTGGAAGGATCGTTATCTCGATCCCAGCCACCATGACAAAGGCAGATGAGCGCGCCATGATCCCTGAGATGATTGCCAAGATTCGAAATAGTGAGGCTGCCAAGACCCCTTCTGAGAGCGTGTTGGCCGAACGTATCGATGCCTTACTGAGCCAATGGGCCCCTGAAATCTCAGAACGCCCCGTCAACGTCTCTTGGCGCTCTATGCGCGAGCGCTGGGGCTCTTGTACGAGCGTGGACCGCACCATCCGGATCTCAGATCGCCTCCAGCTCGCCCCTGATTACGCCCTGGATTATGTCCTCTTCCATGAGGCGATCCACCTGGCCTATAACGACCATGGAGAGGATTTCACCTCGATTCTGGCCCGTTACCCCGATGGTGAGCTGGCTAGCGCCTACCTAGATGGATACGAGGCAGCTGAAAGAGCCCTTGCCGATCCGGTTGAGCTGAAAAAACTGGGCTAGAAAATGAGGAAAAACTCCGCCAATTGAGACCACTTTGAGCGTGAGCGGGAGTATCGTCAAGCCTGAACGAGTGCGCTCCTAGCGCATACGTCGATAGGAGGCTAAGAAATGGCAGAGACAAACGAGGCTTACAAGGGAGATGCTTACTGCGTCAAGTGCAAAGAGAAGCGTGACTTTGAAGGCAAGGTCCACATCTCGGATTCAGGTCGCCGCATGGCAAAGGGCAAGTGCCCAGTATGCGGAACAACAGTCAACCGTATTCTCGGTAAAGCACAGTAATCCCGCACCATAACTACTAGCCATAGTCAGGCTTCTACTAGCTGGAATTGGTGGTTAAAGTTTTAACGATTCACCCCGTATAGGCCAACGCTTATACGGGGTGGATTCTTTTCTCTACAAGTAGTAATCGTGGATATGCACAAGGCTCACCCAGGTGTGGATTGTCTGCACCGCACCGAGAGCTGGCACTGCAACCCTGCCGCCCATGACGACACGAACGAGAACAGATTCAGCAGCTCACCTTCGCCTTAAGGGCGGAATCAATATCTACCGAACGCCCACCGGTCTTCATTGTGGCACTGCTCGCAGCTCCTTTCCCATCTCACATCAAGGTTATGTGCGAGCTCTGGAAATTCTTGGAAGTAACCACGACGTAGACCTGGCAGATGCATCGGGCCTCAGCGTCGACCAAATTCGAGAGTTAATCTGGAATTTGGAAGAGCATGAGTTTCTGGAGACAACTCCATCGATCCTTGCGATTACAACGCGATATCAATCAGTTGCAAAACATAAAAGACGTGACATTCTTCCTGATGCTGCTGTCTCTCAATTACAGAATCGTGTAGCTCCAGAATTGAGTTACACGCGACTATTGCCGGACGTTCATGATTCTGGGGCATCGGTTGTAAATGCCCGACAGAATGCACGTGTTGAGATTTACGGCAGCAATCGCATCGCGACTCTGCTTTTTGGAATCTTGCTCTCAAGCGGAGTTACTTATACACACTTTGCTTTGGGGACGCGCTCGCAAGCACCGATGATTATCGATACCGATTTGAGTGCCGGATTTATCCGCACCACCGATGTGGGCCTTCCATATAAACAACGTATGGAAGAACTTGGTAAAGGACTCTCACTATTTCCCATTGAAAGCCACGAAAATGCACAAGAAATAGAAGATGATGCTCCTGAGCGATTTATCAAGATACATGTAGGTGCTATGGATCCGCACCTGCTTGCACAATGGATGGCCGCCGGGCAAGAGCACCTTGTTATCTCACCACCTGACGGCGGAAAGTTAATCGTTGGTCCATTAGTTGATCCCGGAAAAACTCCGTGCACACGTTGTCGAGATGTGACTATTGTTGAAAAGACGACTGGCGCGCATGTTCTCGCAGAGAAGTTTGCATTGACCCAATCTTCTGATGGTGAAGAGATTCCGGTGTTTCTGGCGCACTACTGCGCAGGTTTAATTGCTTCTGCAATTCTGCAAAGTATTGATCAAGGAAAATCTGATCTTATCGGTGCCTACTTATCAATCGACGCCCTCTCGCTCGGCAAGAGTGAACTTGTAAGGCTTGATCGCAATCCTGAGTGCGGTTGCCACTGGCTCTAGTAGTAGCCCTTTCTCCCCAGTTGAGAGCAAGCCGCCAACTTCAGTCATTGAAGACACTGTGAGTTGGATCATCTCCACCCCTTCCATCCCGTTTTTCACATGGCAGCATCTTGGAATTGCATCCAAGATTGGGGCGTGGCTAAACAACGTGCAGATGTAACTATCCCGAATACAACGGGTGCACGTTCTGCGCGCATGATTTCAATTCCTGTTGGTATTGCCGGCCGTAGCGCTCTTGGAATTGGAAAACAACTAGTCGGACAATCATCATCAGTTGTCTTTGCCGAAATTCAAGAAAAGACTGCAGAGCAACTCTTTAAAGTCCTCGGTGAACTTAAAGGCGGGGCAATGAAGTTCGGCCAGGCTCTGAGCGTCTTTGAGGCCGCTCTCCCTGAAGAGTTTGCCAAGCCATATCGTGAAACGCTCACCAAGTTACAAGAGGCTGCGCCACCACTGCCTGCAAAAGTTGTCCATAAAGTCTTAGCGAAAGAGCTCGGCGAGGATTGGCGTAATAACTTCACATCTTTTGAAGATCAGGCCACAGCATCTGCATCGATCGGACAAGTTCACCGTGCAGTATGGAGAGATGGAAGAGATGTCGCAGTCAAGATTCAATACCCAGGTGCTGCGGATGCTCTAGTCAGCGATCTCAATCAGATCCAACGTTTTTCCAAGATCTTCGGTTTAGTTCTTCCAGGTGTTGATATGAAACCTTTGATGGAAGAGCTTCGTGCACGCATTATCGAAGAAGTTGATTACCTTTATGAGGCAGAGGCACAACGTGCTTGCTATGCTGCCTACGAAAACGATCCAGATATAGTAATCCCTCAAGTTGTTACTGCAACAACCAAAGTCATTGTCACCGAATGGCTTGAAGGAAAACCTCTATCGCAGGTAATTAAGAGTGGAACGAAGGCAGAGCGTGATGCAGCCGGAATTCGCATCGCACGCTTCCACTTCACCTGCCCAGAACGCGCAGGGTTATTGCACGCCGATCCTCATCCCGGAAACTTTCGCCTGCTCGCAGATGGTCGCATCGGAGTTCTTGACTTCGGAGCATGCAATCGCCTGCCCAATGGTTTCCCAGATCCATTTAAGAATCTCTTGAAGCACGCACTCGAGGACAATGCGCAGGCGCTCTATGATGGATTTAAGAAGGATGGTTTTATCCTTCCAGAAGTTAATGTTGATCCAGAGATGGTCCTTGAATTCCTTCTCCCTCTTGTTGAACCGCTACGCACCCCGACCTTTAAATATTCACGTGAGTGGCTACGTGACCAGAGTGCACGTGTTGGCGATCCACGTAATCCGACGGCAAAGATTGGATTTCAACTTAATCTTCCAGCCGAATATGTATTAATCCACCGCGTCACGATGGGAACAACTGGAATCTTCTGTCAGTTAGAGGCTGAAGGCCCATTCCGCGATGAAGCACTAGTCTGGTTCCCAGAGATTTCACCCGTAACTACCGCGCACTAGTGCGTAACTAGATTATCTAGTTAAATTCAAACCATGCAGGCCAAAACAAAAAATGGATTCCCTCCCAAGGTCTGCCTGCGATGCGAACGTCCCTTTGAGTGGCGCAAGAAATGGGCGCGCGATTGGGAGAATGTGAAGTACTGTTCGCAAAAGTGCAAGGTCGGCAAGTAATGCCTGAGCTCCCTGAAGTTGAAACCGTTCGACATGGTCTCCATCATCTCATTACCGGCTATCGCATTGTTCAGGCCGATGATCTCCATCCACGTGTGTTGAAATCTGAATCCATCGCGCCACTTTCTGCTGTGAACGGTGCGCAGATTACTGGCACAGGTCGTCGCGGAAAGTTTCTCTGGATCACACTCGATCGCCCCTTTGTATTGGTTGCACACCTTGGAATGAGTGGTCAATTTCTTATCGAGCAGAAAGATCGCCCATCTGCGCGGCATGT
>JBJTKU010000026.1:0-3955 GCA_046096605.1 Candidatus Planktophila sp.
GAGCGACAACAAGAGCAACTCCTGGGATCGTAACAAGTGTTTCAATTGCAGTAACGAGGCCTATCTTCTCCCCGAAGAGAAAGTAGGCCGCCTACTTTCTCTTCGGGGAGAAGTTAGTCCTCGTTACTGCAATTGAAACACTTGTTACGATGCCAGGTGTTGCTCTTGTTGTCGCTCAACGTCGACATCCGGAGCTTGCATAGCCCGGCGGTTAGTGGTGTTCGATCTCCTTGAGATCTTCAATTGTTGGCTTAGCAACTTGTTCAGCGTGAGCTATCGCAAAACGCTTGCGTAGCTTTGACTTGAGAAGCCCAGGACGACGAACGCCACGGCTATCAGTTTCTTCCAATTCAAGCGGCGCATTCTGTTCGTGCTGAGTCAGTAGCCAAGCTTTTTCAGGAGAGATTGGTTCGTGGACTTCGACAAATTCGCCAGATGGCATCATGACAAGTCGACCGGTTTCGCGACCATGAAGAACGAGTTCGCGGTCGGCTCGCTGTAGGGATAGACAGATACGTTTTGTCACCACAAAAGCGATTGGAGGCAGAACAATGATTCCAATTCGACTAAACCACATTATCTGGTTGATTGAAAGGTGGAAGTTGGTAGCAATAATGTCGTTTCCGCCGTTGATTAAGGCGATCAGCATAAAAGTTAATGACATGACACCGAGAGCGGTGCGGTTAGGAGCATTGCGTGGACGATCAAGGAGATGGTGCTCGCGCTTATCTCCTGTGATCCATTGTTCAATAAATGGATAGAGCGCCATGCCCGTAAATAAAATGCCAGGAATGATAAGCCCTGGAATTAAAATGTTGAGAGAAAGGGTATAACCGAAGATCACTGGCTCTATTGGGGGAGCCATACGAACAAGACCGTCGAGCCAACCCATATACCAGTCAGGCTGTGAGCCAGCTGAAATTTGACCAGGTGTATACGGTCCATAGAGCCAGATTGGGTTAATTGAGGCAACTGCTCCAAGAAGAGCTGTCACGCCAAAGACGATAAAGAAGAATCCGCCGGCCTTTGCCATATAGACAGGAAGGAGTGGATACCCCACCACATTCTTCTCAGTTCTACCTGGACCTGGATATTGAGTGTGCTTCTGGTACCAGACCAACATCAAGTGAACGGTGATGAGTGCAAGGAAGATTCCTGGCAACAAGAGAATATGAACGGTGTAGATACGCGGAATAAATGCCTCTCCTGGGAATGCACCACCGAATGCAAAGAATGCAAGGTAAGAACCAACAAGAGGAATTGCTTGAATAATCGCTTCGGCGATACGGATACCAGTTCCTGAGAGAAGGTCATCTGGCAATGAGTAACCCAAGAATCCTTCAACAATTCCGAGTGTAAGAAGGCCAATTCCAATGATCCAGTTAAATTCACGAGGTTTACGGAATGCGCCGGTGAAGAAGACGCGAAGCAAGTGGACAACAATTGCTGCCATAAAGATCAGCGCAGCCCAGTGGTGGATCTGTCGCATGAGCAATCCACCGCGAACCTCAAAGGAGATATCTAGAGTAGAGGCATATGCAGCCGACATCTCTAATCCATTGAGAGGTTCATAAGAACCTTCATAGACAACTTCGCGCATTGATGGATCAAACCAAAATGTCAGAAATGTTCCAGAGAGAAGCAAGATGATAAATGAGTAGAGTGCAATTTCACCGAGCATAAATGACCAGTGATCAGTAAAGACCTTTTGCAGGTTCTTCTTCATCCAGGCCGCAGCACCTGTTCGGTCATCTACATAACTTGCGACATTGCCTGCAATTCTTTCACGTGCGCTCATGCTGATCGCTCCCAAAAGCTAGGTCCGACGGGTTCATTAAATGGTGCTTGTGCCACAAGGAAACCTTCGTCATCGACAGTGATTGCCAATTGTGGCAGAGGACGAGCCGCAGGGCCAAAGATAACTTTGGCGGCACGGGTCACATCGAATGTTGATTGGTGACAAGGGCAGAGCAGGTGTTTGGTCTGTTGCTCATAGAGAGCGACAGCGCATCCCATATGCGAGCAGATCTTCGAGAAGGCGATAATTCCCTGATAAGTCCAAGAAAGGCGCTCTGCATCAAGGTTAAATTCTTCAGGACGAAGACGAATCAAAAGAACTGCATCTTTTCCGATATCGGCAAGTGAGCGATGATCTTTGCCTGCAGGTAACTCGGGAAGCGTCTGCGCCACCGCACCCACCTCTAAGTCCTCTGGACGAATTGGACGATCACCTGGGTCGGTTACTAGACGTGTTCCAGTTTTCCAACTTGTCTTCTTTAAATCATCACCAGGTGTTGGGCCAAGGTCGCGCAGCAAGAAGATTGGGGAGAGACCAACAAGACCAAGTGAGAGACCCATGCTGCGCTTGATCAAAGATCTGCGCCCAAGACCGGCTGCAGCGGCACCCCTCCTTGGCAGCCTTTACAAAATCTTGTCGATCAGAATCAGATGAGCGAAATTCGTGACGATGGGCAATCACTTCTTGATCTGGCATCAATGTCTTGGCCCAATGCACTGCGCCTAATCCAATGAAGAGAAGAGAGAAAGCAAGCCCCAATCCCAGGAAGAGCTGATGAGCGTTCTGTTCACCCATAAGAGGAATGAAGATAAATGTTTCGGTCGAGATGAAAAAGTACGAGAAGATAAAGAGAACAGTGCTCGCCGCCGAGAGAAGAAACAAAATGGCAACTTGTCGTTCAGCGCGGTCGGCAGCCTTTGGATCGATATCTGTCTGGCGCAACTTGTGTGCGGGCAAACCTGGATCCTGGATTGCTTCGATTTCTTTGCTCATAGTTTTCTTACTTCGCCTTCGTAGCTAGCCAGACTGCAATTCCGATAAGCAGTCCAAGTCCGAGTGTCCATACAAGAAGTCCTTCGGTTACAGGGCCAACGCGACCAAGTGCAACTCCACCGAGCTGTGGTTCCTTCTCTGCAGCCTTAATCCACTTTATGATCGAGAGTTTCTCTTTTGGAGTAAGGGTTTTATCCGAGAAAACCGGCATTGATTGTGGTCCAGTGATCATCGCTTCGTAGATATGAACAGGTTCAACTCCCATAAGTGTTGGAGCGTATTTACCTTGTGTAAGTGCGCCACCCTGTCCAGCGAAGTTGTGGCACATTGCGCAGTTGGTGCGGAAAAGTTCTCCACCCTCAGCAATCTCGCCATCGCGCTCGTAGTTGAGCATATCTTCAGTAGGAATTTCAGGACCTGGTGCAAGCGAAGCCACATAGGCAGCCAGGGCTGCTACCTCTTCATCGTTGTAGACGGGGTCTTTGCGCATCGCTTGGGTGCTCATATCTGCCATTGGCATGCGACCAGTTGCAACCTGGAAATCAACCGAGGCAGCGCCAACACCGATGAGTGAAGGCGCGATCGCGCCACCTTCTGCATTTAATCCATGACATGAAGAACAACCTTTGAGGAAGAGTTCCCTACCTTCTTCAATAGCTGCAGAGCGCTCAGCCTCGGTCAGCGGTGATGTTGTTGCTGCACCAGCAACTTGAAAGGTGGTTCCAATTCCTAACAGGGCAAATATCAGGAGCAGAGGAGCAACAGCTCTATGTCTACGATAACGAGATAGTCGTTTCACTTAGTGCCCAATCTACTTAATGAGATAAATCGCAGAAAAGAGCGCGATCCATACAACGTCAACGAAGTGCCAGTAATACGAGACAACGATTGTGGTTGTCGCCTGCTGATGGGTAAAACGACGCGCTTTGGCCACTCGTATCATCACGATGAGGAAGGCGATGAGTCCGCCAGTTACGTGAAGTCCGTGGAAGCCAGTTGCAAGATAGAAAACAGATCCATATGCATTGGAGGAGAGAGTCAGTCCTTCTGTCACTAACGCCGCGTATTCGTAAACCTGGCCGGCGATGAAGAATGCCCCCATGAGAAAGGTCAAGGCAAACCACTCACGCATTCCCCAGCGGCTTATTTGTAGAAGTGAACCTT
>JBJTKU010000027.1:0-4461 GCA_046096605.1 Candidatus Planktophila sp.
TGATGCATCCATACGTCAACCATTGATGTGGAGACTTTCCGAGTACGGCCTACCACTGGGTGAGGCATTTCAATTACGAGATGATCTCTTGGGAATCTTCGGAGATCCTGCAGTGACAGGCAAGCCTGCCGGAGATGATCTTCGCGAAGGCAAGCGCACTGTATTGATGGCGATGGTGATGGAACGAACCACAGATGCTGGACGCACCGAGTTGGCTGCCAACCTTGGCAAGGTCGATCTCTCACTTGAAGTAATTGAAAAATTGCGAGAAATCATTGTAGAAAGCGGCGCAGTAGAAAGCGTTGAAGGTCTGATTGAAATACTTACCTTCGATGCACTCACTGCCGCACAGTCAAAGGAAATCGCATTCGAGTCACATGAACTATTAACCGCACTTGCAGCAAGTGCAACTACACGAAAGAGCTAGGAGCTGTCATGGTTGCACAGATTAAAGGTCCGACAGATCACGTCGTGATTGTTGGCGCGGGCCTTGCCGGGCTTAGCGCTGCCCTTCGCCTGGCTGGTGCAGGTCGCAAAGTAACCGTTCTAGAACGTGCCAGCGTTCCAGGCGGACGCAATGGTCTGCTCAACAAAGATGGTTATGCCTTCGATACCGGACCCACCGTGTTAACGATGCCCTCACTAATTCAGGATGCATTCTCTTGTGTGGGAGAGGATATGAAAGATTGGCTTGAACTCACACCTGTTAAGCCCCTCTATCGCGCCTTTTATCACGACGGCAGCGTCATTAATGTGCATGCAAATACGCAAGAGATGGAAGCTGAGATTGCAAAGACAGTCAGCGCGGAAGAGGCACTTGGGTATCGCCGCTATGTAGATTTTGTTACCAAACTATATAAGTATGAGATGAATGACTTTATCGATCGCAATATCGATTCTCCTCTTAACTTACTCACACCAAATCTTGCACGCCTCATCGCCCTCGGTGGTTTTAGACGCCTTGCGCCAAAAGTTAATCAATTCCTGAAGGATCCTCGCTTGCAGAAGGTCTACTCTTTTCAAGCGATGTATGCCGGCGTGAGCCCACAGCAAGCCTTAGCCATCTATGCAGTTATTGCATACATGGATTCAGTCAACGGTGTCTTCTTCCCTAAAGGTGGAATGCATGCTGTTCCGCGTGCACTTGCGGCAGCCGCACAAAAGCATGGCGTTGTCATTAAATACAATGAAGAAGTCAGTGGCGTTGAGGTTGTTAACTCTCGTGCTCGCGCCGTAACGACTACAACAGGTGAGCGTTACGAATGTGACGCACTTGTGATGAACCCTGATCTTCCAGTTGTGTGGCGTGATCTCTTAGGAAAGACACCGCTTAACATTAAACGCCTTAAGTACTCACCATCATGTGCAACCCTTCTTGTGGGCTCTTCAAAGAAGTATGACCACGCCGCGCACCACAATATTCACTTTGGCCAATCGTGGGATGGCGTCTTTGACGAGTTGATTAATAAGAAGGTCCTCATGACAGATCCTTCTGTTTTGGTCACGGTCCCAAGTAAAGATGACTCGTCTCTTGCCCCTGCAGGCAAAGAGTCGTATTACATTCTCTATCCAACTCCTAACTTAGATGCTGATATTGATTGGAAGAAGCAGGCTGGTCCATATCGAGATCAGATGATTAAGACGTTAGAAGATCGTGGCTACACAGACTTTAGCGCTGGCATCGAGACTGAAGTAATGACTACGCCCCTTGATTGGCAGGCTCAGGGAATGGAACGTGGTGCACCATTTGCCAGCGCACATACCTTCTTCCAGACAGGTCCATTTAGACCACGCAATATCGCTGCCGGTTTTGAAAATATTGTCTTTGCTGGTTCTGGAACTCAACCAGGTGTGGGTGTTCCGATGGTTTTGATTTCAGGACGCCTTGCTGCGGAGCGAATTGTTGGACCCGTTAAGTGATGAACGAACTTGATGCAGCTGGGATCACCGATCCTGTACTGCGTACATCGTATACAGAGTGCAAGCGACTTAACTCGCTCCATGGCAAAACGTATTACTTAGCAACTCTCCTACTTCCACCCGCTAAGCGGCCATTTGTTCATGCACTATATGGATTTGCTCGTTATGCCGATGAGATTGTTGACGATCTGGCATCGACGCTATCGCCACAAGAAAAAGCTGATGTACTGCGAACATGGAGTTCAGGTGTACTTGCAGATTTGGCACAGGGAGACAGCAGCGATGCAGTAGGTGCTGCCCTAGTAGATACTGTCTCTCGCTTTAAAATTCCACACCAACATTTTGTCGATTTTCTCCATTCGATGGAGATGGACTTAACTGTTACGACTTATGCAAGCTTCGAAGACTTGTACGAATATGTATACGGATCTGCTGCCGTGATTGGACTTGAGATGCTCCCGATTCTTGGAACAGTATCTGATAGCGCCTACGAGAGTGCAAAGAAACTTGGCGTTGCCTTCCAGTTGGCTAACTTCATCCGAGATGTGGGTGAAGATCTCGAACGGGGTCGGATTTATCTGCCCTTAGATGAGCTGGCAGCACACGGAGTGACAGAGCAGATGCTCTATGCCAAAGTCTTGACACCTGAAATTATTGCAGCACTTAAGTTTCAAATCTCTCGAGTACGTCAATTGCAAAAGGAAGCCGATGCAGGAATCGATATACTAGATCCCACCAGTCGTCCATGCATCAGAGCAGCAAGTGAACTTTACTGTGGAATCGTTGACGAAGTGGAAGCCATTGGTTATGACATCTTCAATAAACGCGCCAAGACATCAACGGCGCGAAGAATTCGTGTCGCTGGAAAGGCATACTTACAAGCTCTTTCTGCACGCCGTGCGCTAAACTAAAACGGCGGGAGCACACGCGTTACTTATGACGCTGCTGAGAGGATCTCAACGTGAGATCGACCGCTAGACCCGTCCGGTAATGCGGATGCGGAAAGGAAGTCATGATGTCTACCCTCGAAATCATCGCAGCCCTTGTCTCCTTCGTTGGAGTAGCACTCGGCATTACCGGAAAGAGAATTACGTGGCCCTGGTGGTCAATAAGTAGCATTCTTTACGGCATTCTCTTTATCCAGTGGGATCTCTTTGCAAGTGCAGCCTTGCAACTTGTTTTCATTACAGCAGCTATTGCTGGGTGGTTCGGTTGGGGAAAGACAGGTGCAATCCCTGGTCCACTCAAGAATAGTTATCGCATCTATACAGCGGCTGCAATTATAATTGCCACACTTGCACTTGCTCCGATTTTGGAGAGTGTGAAGGCTGCCTCAACCTACGTAGATGCGATTTTGCTCTTTGGATCTATAGCGGCCCAATTTCTTATGGTCTACGAGAAGTACGAATCATGGACGCTTTGGCTCGTGGTTGATCTTGGATATACAGCTCTCTATTTTAATCAAGAGCTCTATCTCACATCAGCGCTCTACCTTGTCTTTACCATCATTGCAGCAGTTGGATGGAGAAGTTGGTATGCAACTTTTAGCCGCACTCGCTGAAATCGCATCTGAAGCTGAACAACCAATCATCGCCATCGATGGGCCAGCCGGTGCTGGAAAGACGACACTGGCGCAAAATATTTCGTTGGCGCTATCTCCTCAGTTAAGCACAACAGTTATCCATATGGATGAGCTCTACCCAGGTTGGGAGCAAGCACTCGGTACCACACTCACCGAGACTCTCCATTGGCTGGTCCAATCGCATAAAGCGATGAAACCGCTGAAATATTCGCCATTTAATTGGGCTACCAACGAATTTAGCGACTCACGCACACTAGATTCGACAGAGCTACTCATCCTTGAAGGAGTAGGAAGCGCGCAGCGAATAATAGAAGATTCGCTTACGACATCGATATGGCTAGATCTGGATCCGCTGATTGGATTTCAAAGAGTGATCGAACGAGATGGTGCCTCAATTACAGCACAGATGAAGAACTGGCTAACCATGCAAGAGCAACACTTTTTAGCAGATCAGACGAAAGAGCGCTGCGAATTCCTGCTTTCAACCTAAAATTCAACCATGTCTGACTTAACCGGAAATCTCATCGATGGGCGCTATCAGCTTTTGCGCCAGATGGACTCCGGTGGAATGGCAGTGATCTATGAAGCAATTGATACTCGTCTGGATCGTCGTGTTGCAGTCAAGATCATGCACGCCCATCTTGCCCAAGATGAACAATTTGTTGAGCGCTTTATTCGAGAGGCAAAGGCTGCCGCTGCTTTAAACCATCCAAACATCGTTGCAGTGCAAGATCAAGGCTGGAATCAGAGCGGTATTCCGGCAGTCTTCATTGTTATGGAACTTGTTGATGGTCACACCCTTCGTGAATACCTCAACGAACGCGGATCTATTGCAGTAAAAGATGGAATTAGATTCCTGCTACCGGTGCTGAGCGCACTTGGTGCCGCCCATAAATTGGGAATCGTTCACAGAGATGTAAAACCTGAAAATATCCTGGTCTCGAAAGAGGGTCGAATCA
>JBJTKU010000028.1:0-8438 GCA_046096605.1 Candidatus Planktophila sp.
CCTCAACGATCTAGATGAAATTATGAAGTGCTCCTACAAAGATAGGAGCCACAACGAGGGCTGGAAGTAGGTTACCTACAGCAATTGTCTTGATCTTTAATAGTCCAAGACCAATGGAGACCAACATCAATCCGCCTACAATCGTCATCGCATCCACTTGATAATCGGAGAGAATATTTCCTAAGCCAAAACCGATCACTGTCCAAAGCCCCTGATAGATACCGACAGGAATCGCCGATGCGGCAACCCCCCAACCTAGGCTGGCCGCAAAGGCCATTGAGGCAAAAAAGTCGAGTGAAGATTTCAATATTAGCTGGTTTGTGCCAGTCCCCATTCCATCGCTGATGGAACCAAGAATTGCAAGAGGGCCGATTACAAAGAGCAGCGACGAAGAGAGAAAACCTTCGACAAATGTTCCTTGGCCATCTGCTTTAAATTTCACTCTTAGGTATTTTCCAAAGTTTTCTAACTTACTTTCAAGATTTGCAGCACTTCCAATGACTCCACCAATGAGGAGCGAAGCTAAAATCGCCAAAAGTGGCCAACCTTTAGGCAGGGCATCGATGTATCGAGATGATGCTATGGGAACCATCGCAGTTGCTGCACCGAGGATGGTAATCAAACCGAGAACATCGGTGATAAGGGCTCGCATGCGCTCTGGCATTCGACCACCGATAAAAACACCGAGGCTGGCTCCCCCAACAATTGACAGAACATTTATCAAGGTACCGGAACCAGTAAACATCTAATAAGGATACTTAAACGATGGCACTATCGATAGGATCTGCAGATGAAATTCCAAAGAATGCTTTCTCTCCTCAAGCCTCATCGAACCGTCCCACAAGTTCCTTGGACAGCTCGCAATCGCTGGGATCTCTCATTGAAACGAGTAGCCATATTATTCTTTGGTCTTGCAATCTTTGGCCTCGGAGACGGATTGATAATTCAATCGGGGTTGGGAAATGCGCCGTGGTCGGTACTAGCTCAAGGTATTTCACTCGAGAGCGGACTTTCGATTGGAACTTGTACTCTCATTATCGGTGCGCTTGTTCTCTCTTTATGGATTCCTCTCAAAGAGAGACCAGGTTTTGGAACCCTAGCTAATATTCTGATCATCTCTCTCTTCATTGAGGTTGCTACAAATATCTTTCCCTTGCAAGAAGGTGTAGCGATCGGATTTATCTTCACAATCGTTGGTATTGCCATGGTCGGCATTGGATCTGCCCTTTACATCACCTGTGGACTGGGGCCTGGGCCACGAGATGGTGCAATGACGGGGCTTCATCAACGAACAGGTGTCCGCGTTGGACGTGTGCGCCTTGGACTTGAGGTTCTCGTCTCGATCGCCGGCGCTGCCCTCGGAGGCACTCTGGGGCTAGGTACCGTCCTCTTCGCGCTGCTCATTGGCCAATCTGTCGCGATTTCTTTCGGAGTTCTTGCGCGCCTTACCTCCAAGTAGCCAGACCGGTCAGATATTTTTAGCGCTATCGAAGCCTCCCCATCTTGGATCGGTCTGTGAGCCGTCATTTCACACGGGGTCGCAACCACCCCCGACAACAAAATGAGGAAGGTAGAAAAATGCTCGATAGTTACTTCAAAATAACTGAGCGTGGATCGACAGTGGCTCAAGAGATTCGTGGCGGTGTTGTCACATTCTTCACAATGGCATACATCGTTGCTCTCAATCCACTGATCATCGGTCTGGCAAAGGATGCTGATGGAAAATTCATCGGCGGCGGTGACGCTCCAAATCTGGCTTTAGTTGCAGGTATGACTGCACTTATGGCAGGTGTTCTCACAATTCTGATGGGAGTTCTAGGTAACTACCCACTCGCTCTTGCAACAGGTCTTGGTCTTAACACGTTCGTAGCAGTTGGTATTGCTTCGAAGATGACTTGGGCAGATGCCATGGGCTTAGTTGTTATCGAAGGCTTGATCATCACAGTTCTGGTTCTCACAGGATTCCGTGGAGCAGTCTTCCGCGCTGTGCCAGCTCAACTTAAGATTGCGATCTCTGTTGGTATTGGCCTCTTCATCGCACTTATTGGACTCGTAGATGCAGGTTTCGTTCGTCGTACCAGTGCAGGTCCAGTTCCAGTAACGCTAGGCGATAACGGAAACCTCGTCGGATGGCCGATTATCGTCTTCGGTTTCGGACTTCTTCTTACCATTGCCTTGATGGTCAAGAAGGTCAAAGGTGCCATTTTGATCGGCATTGTTTCAGCGACCGCAGTAGCGATTGCCATCGAATCCGCCTTCAAGATTGGTCCGTTATTTAACGGCGCTACAGGGGCAGTAAATCCAAAGGGCTGGAACCTTAACGTTCCTACGGTTCCATCAGATGTCGTTGCAACCCCTGACTTCTCACTCTTTGGAGATTTCAATCTTCTCGGAAGCTTCGATCGAGTCCCACTCATTACTGCAATTCTCCTTATCTTCACATTACTTCTTTCGGACTTCTTTGACACAGTCGGAACCGTTACCGCTATCGGTCACGAATCTGGCTTGATCGATGACGAAGGTAATGTTCCAAATAACAACCGCATTCTCTTCGTCGACTCACTAGCGGCGGTAGCCGGTGGTGCAGGAAGCATCTCTTCAAACACCAGTTACATAGAATCAGCTGCTGGTGTTGGTGAAGGTGCTCGTACAGGTCTGGCATCTGTTGTGACAGGAATTCTATTCTTGCTCACAACATTCCTTGCTCCACTTGTTGCAGTCATTCCATACGAAGCTGCAACTCCAGCTCTTGTGATCGTCGGATTCTTGATGATGACTCAAATCAAGAGCATTGATTGGGAAGATCTAGGAATCGCTATCCCGGCCTTCCTTACAATCATCTTGATGCCATTTACCTACAACATCTCAGTAGGTATCGGAGTTGGTTTCGTATCTCACGTAATCATCCGCGCCATCCAAGGCCGTGCCAAGGAAGTACATCCACTTCTGTGGCTCGTCTCGGGGCTATTCACAATCTACTTCTTACAATCTCCGATTAATATCTGGGTTGGATAAGTAACCTTACGCAATTAGAAGCCGGGTATTCACTTCAGGTGGGTACCCGGCTTTTGCTTACCATTTAATCGGAGTCAAACCTTGCGCGACGAGGACCTTATTTGCTCGAGAGAACGGTTTGGATGAGAAAAAACCACGATAAGCGCTTAGTGGACTTGGATGTGCACTTTTAATAACGTGATCTTTATTGAAATAGTCAGCTAGTTGTTCTGCATCTGCACCCCAAAGAATTCCAACTGCCCCATTACTCGCAACGGCGGCGATGATGGCTTCAGTGATGGGCAACCATCCCGCTCTTCGATGAGCATGTGATTGACCAGAAATGGTGGTGAGCGTGCGGTTGATCAACAATACCCCTTGTTCGGCCCAACGTTCTAGGTTTCCTGTCCTCGCAATTGGCACCTGACAATCATTCTCCAGCTCTTTAAAAATATTGTTGAGTGAAGCCGGAAGAGAAGTAACTTCTGGGCGAACTGAAAATGCTAGGCCGTTTGCGTAATTCGGGTTTGGATATGGATCTTGACCCACTATAACGATCTTGACTTTGTCAAAGGGAGTGCGCAATGGAGCGAAAATTCGGTCTACGCTAGGTATGAATTCATCGGTTGAGATCCTCTGAAATACTAATTCAATTTCATTTCGTAAAGGCTCGATAATATGAGACCACGAAGGATCGATCGCGGCGAAGAGCGAGTCACGAGGTAGCACGAGCAAAGAATCTTGAACCATCAAAGGTAACGCTTACTTCAATGCCAAAGACTGCACTGACATGTTCGCCGGTAATTACCTGTTCCACCGGACCACTGACTGCAACAACGCCATCCTTGAGCAGTAAGGCATGCGTGGCGCCTACAGGAATCTCTTCAATGTGGTGAGTCACGATCACCGTGGCCGGTGCCTGTGGATCACGCGAGAACTCTGAAAATCTACGTAATAAATCTTCTCGTCCACCAACATCAAGGCCTGCTGTTGGCTCATCTAAAAGGAGTAATTCAGGGTCTGCCATCAATGCTCGAGAAATTTGTACCCGCTTCTTCTCTCCCTCACTCAGGGTGCCATATGCCCGGTCGGCCAGATCGCGCACACCGAAGATCGTCAATAGTGCAACAGCACGGGATTCATCCCAGAGATCATAATCTTCATTCCAGCGTCCCAGTACCGCATAAGCTGCAGTAACTACCACATCTCGAACCTTCTCTTCGTAAGGGATATCTTCAGAGATGCCAACGCCAGCTAGACCGATTCGAGTCCGTAATTCAAAGAGATCGACCTTGCCTAGTTCCTTTTCGAGAACGAAAACTTTTCCAGATGTCGGAAAGGAACGAGTTGCCAGCAAGTTGAGGAGGGTTGACTTACCAGCTCCGTTTGGACCAAGGATTACCCAACGTTCGCCGGCAGAAATTGAAAAGGTGACAGGACCGAGAATCATCCGAGAACCACGGCGAACGCAGATCTCAGATACTCGTAATACTTCGTTCCCACCCACGGTCTAAAAGATAGTCGTTATCCCCCGCCTTTACCCGGTAATTGTGAGAGTTTGTACTGTGATTCACGATAATCTCTCCACATGGATAAGACGAGAGCTCAATACACGGGACTGATCCTTGTCTCCGGCGAAGATCGACCGGGTATTACCGAAGCCCTCTTTCAAACACTGGCTCCTTTCTCTCTTTCAATCATCGATATCGAGCAGGTCGTTATTCGCTCTCGGCTTATTCTCACGATTCTTATCGCTCTAGATCCAGCTCATGCAGATGCTGTCGAAGAAGATGTTGCCAGAACGGGAGCCGATCTTGATCTTGATGTTGCAATGGTTTTCTCCGAAGAAGAGGGGGAATCGATTGCGGCAAAGACAGGACTGACACATGTCGTTGTTCTCTCGCAAGATCTCAAACCCGCGGCTCTAAGCGCAGTCGCTTCGAAAATTGCTCAAGCCGGAGGGAATATAGAACGTATTCACCGAACTGCAAGTTATCCGGTGACAGCAATCGAGTGTGTAGTCAGCGGTGTGGAAAGTGTGGATCTGAAGAACGCATTAACACCGCTTGCGGCGCAGTACCTTATAGATATAGCTGTGTCACCTGGCGGTCTGATGCGCTGGGCGAAAAAACTTGTTTTGATGGATGTTGATTCAACGCTGATATCTCAAGAAGTGATTGAACTCTTAGGAGAAAAAGCCGGTGTTGCCGACCGAGTAAAGGAAATCACCGATCGGGCTATGGCCGGAGAGTTGGACTTTGAGGCCAGCCTTCGTGAGAGAGTCTCTCTCCTTAAAGGTTTACCTGCCACAGTGCTAGAAGAAGTTCGCGAAGCTATTACCTTAACACCGGGCGCCAAAACCCTAGTCAGTACAATGCAGAAATTGGGCCACACCATAGCCGTAGTCTCCGGCGGATTTATCGATGTTATCGAGCCACTTTTACAATCGCTGAATATCGTGCACTACCGAGCAAATACGCTTGAGATTATCGATGGTCATTTGTCAGGAAATTTGACCGGACCGATAATCGATCGCGCCGCAAAGGCTCAAGCTCTGCGAGAGTTCGCCCTCATCGAAAAAGTTGAATTAGAGCAGACGGTTGCAATTGGTGACGGTGCAAATGATCTCGATATGATTGCGCTGGCTGGATTAGGCATCGCATTTAATGCAAAACCGGCTGTCCGTGCCGCGGCAGATAGCGCCCTAAGTGCTCCATATCTAGATAGCGTTCTATATCTTCTAGGAATATCACGCGAGGACGTTGAAGAATCAGGCCACAGCTCTAGGAAGTAACCTCTAAAGGCGACATGCGTGAATGTCTGTAACCAAGATTCCACGGGCTCCCAGTGCCCAGAGTTGATCCATAATTTCGTTAGTCTGCGTACGTAGCACCATCGCTCTGACGGCAAACCAATCTGGATTCTGTAGGGGCGAAATAGTTGGTGATTCAAGCCCGGGCGTAATCGCACATGCAGCTTCGATCTGGCTTTTCTTCACATCGTAATCCAAAAGAACATATTGCCGTGCCGTCACAACCCCTTGAAGGCGGCGAATTAATACTTCGAGCTCTGATGGGACCGCAACACCTTGTCGTGAAATGAGAATTGCTTCACTTGTCAGAATCGGATCTCCAAAGATGGACAGGCCGGCTTGGCGCAAAGTATTGCCAGTGCTTACGACATCTGCAATAAGGTCGGCAACACCGAGTCGTACGCTGCTTTCTACAGCACCATCAAGTCGCACCACTTCGGCAGATACTCCACTGTCTTGAAGATAGCGCGATACCAATCCGGGATAAGCCGTGGCTACTCTCTTCCCGGAAATATCTTTCAATGCGTACGATTTATCTGCTGGCCCAGCGAATCTAAAGGTGGATGTGCCAAAGTTAAGCGCCATAATCTCTGTAGCAGCCGCTCCTGAATCGATCAGTAGATCTCGTCCTGTGATGCCTGCCTCCAACTCGCCTGAGCCGACATAGATTGCGATATCCCGTGGGCGTAAATAGTAAAACTCCACTGCATTGCCTGAATCGACTAGAACGAGGTCACGCGAATCAGTTCGTTGTTTATAACCAGCTTCCTTCAGGATCGCAACTGACTCTTCAGCCAATGAACCCTTATTTGGAATAGCGATACGTAACATGAGACTCCTTAAAAATCTTAATTAGAGGAATTTGTAAATATCTTGAGGTGTCAGGCCACGTGCCAACATCAACGTTTGCAGGTGGTAAATCAATTGGCTAATCTCTTGCGCCAGAGCCTCATCACTTTCGTGCTCTGCTGCCAGCCATACCTCACCGGCTTCCTCAATGATCTTCTTACCAATCACGTGGACACCAGCATCGAGTGCGGCAACGGTTCCAGATCCTTCTGGTCGCGTGTGAGCTTTCTCGGCTAGTTCCAACCAGAGCTCATCGAATGACTTCATTTCCCTAGTTTACTTGATGGGCGCTTAACGAGGCTGCTTATTTACTCATCGCCAGAGATCTCAATTGAGTAACCATCTGCGCCGGATCAGGAGAATTAAAGACGGCACTTCCTGCAACGAAAGTATCGGCCCCTGCTTCTCGCGCTATCTCAATAGTCTCTAGAGAGATTCCTCCATCTACTTGCAGCCAAATTGGACGATCTCCGATGATCTTTCTCGTCCGTGAAACCTTAGTCATCATATCCGCCATAAATTTCTGTCCACCAAATCCGGGTTCGACAGTCATTATGAGGAACATATCTACATCATCGATAAAACCCTGATAATCCTCGATTGCACTTGCAGGCTTGAGAGCTAATCCTGCTCGAGAACCTTCTTTTCTGATGGCTCGCATGGTTTGGGAAATATTGGTAGCCGCTTCAGCATGGATTGTCACGCTGGCACTTCCTGCATGCGCATAGGCAGGTCCCAAGGTATCAACATCTGTAATCATCAGGTGTGAGTCAACGGGGATTGGGGATGATGCAATTATCGAAACAGCTGTATCGAAATCGAAGGTAAAGTTTGGAACAAAGATATTATCCATTACATCAAGATGAAGGAGATCTGATACAGGTGCAATACGAGCGATTTCGCGATCGAGGTGGTCAAAATCTGCGTTGAGAATACTTGGAGTGATGCGAACGTCCATGTATCAACTTTACCTTAAGCGCTCTTTCTAAAGAGGGCTAGAAACATTCCATCGGTATTGTGTCGATGAGTCCAAAGAGCCAGCGATTTATCTCGAATAGCACCTTGCATACCTTGTGGAAGAAATTCGCTGACGTCAATCTGAATTAATTCAGGGTGCTTCTTCAAGATGTCTGCCACTGCTATCGATGTTTCAGCCAGATGAGGAGAACAGGTGGCGTAGCCGAACACTCCCCCTACATTTAGAATAGAAATTGCGGCATCACTAATCTCTTGCTGGAGTTGAACCAGAGCACGCAGATCCTGTACCGAACGACGCCAACGTACTTCTGGACGGCGACGAAGGGCACCGATACCTGTACAAGGAACGTCTGCCAAAATTGCATCAAAGCGCTGATTTCGTTCTGCAATTTTTCGTGCATCACCGACCCAAACTTGGCTATCGCCGACAACTTGTGCGACCAGATCAGCTCGTACTTGAGATAGCTCATTTGCTGTAAAGGGATGGTTGGATTGCTGAGCTAGCGCTGAGAGGAGAGCGGCCTTGCCGCCAGGACCAGCACAGAGATCTAGCCATGAATGAGATTGATGAGCAGCCTGCGCAAAGAGGTAAGCGACAAGCTGAGAACCTTCATCCTGTACACCTGCTCTTCTGTGACGAACTGCCTCTAGCGATCCAGGTGTGGCATCTGCAGTGAACCCAAAGGGAGAGTACTGAGTGGGAACGATTGAATATTCAGAGAATTCACCGTGAGATGAACGTCCCGGCCAAATTACAAATGTAGGTCTTGTTGGAGCGTTATTGGCCTTAAGAAGAGCCTCAACT
>JBJTKU010000029.1:0-3617 GCA_046096605.1 Candidatus Planktophila sp.
GCCATAAAGCGGACGTAGCGCTTAACTGGGAGAGCGGCGGTTCCAATGAGTGCAAAGTCGAGATAACCCACATGGTTCATTGCCAGAATTGCACCACCTTCGCGTGGAACATTCTCCTCACCTCGGAAATCAAAGCGGAGCCCTAAGTATTTCCAGAACGTCTTGAGAGCCACAACTACGGGGGGATAGACCAGCTCTGCCATGTTACTTGCTTCCGGCTTGAGCGCGAGACTTCATAGCTTGGCGATAGAGGCGGCCAGCTCGGTAACTGCTTCGAACGAGTGGGCCACTCATCACCCCGAGGAATCCAACTTCTGTTGCCTCCTGCGCCAATTCAACAAATTCTTCTGGTTTTACCCATCGTTCAACAGGGTGGTGCTTCATAGTTGGACGCAAATATTGCGTAATGGTGATGAGATCACAACCAGCTGCTTGAAGATCGATCAGCGCTTGTGAAATCTCTTGACGAGTTTCACCAAGACCAAGAATCAGATTGGATTTGGTAATCAATCCAAAGTTGCGCGCTTGTGTGATCACATTAAGAGAGCGCTCGTAAGTGAATGCAGGGCGGATTGTCTTAAAGATTCGTGGGACTGTCTCTAAGTTATGCGCGAAAACTTCAGGAGCAGCTTCAAAGACAAGGTTGAGAAGATCTGGGTTGCCACTGAAATCAGGAGCAAGCATTTCAACACCACAGCCCGGATTTATTTCGTGAACTTTCCGAATGGTTTCAGCGTAGAGCCATGCGCCTTCATCTTCTAGATCATCACGAGTTACGCCGGTGATGGTCGCGTACTTAAGCCCCATGGTCTTAACGGACTCTGCGACTTTGCGCGGTTCTTCGCGATCAATCGGAAGTGGTTTACCAGTATCGATATTGCAGAAATCACAGCGTCGAGTACAGCGTTCGCCACCGATAAGAAAAGTTGCCTCTTTATCCTCCCAGCATTCCAAAATATTTGGGCAGGCCGCTTCTTGGCAGACAGTGTGTAGACCCTCACTCTTTACTAGAGTACGAAGGCGGGTGTACTCAGGACCCATATTTGCACGCGTTTTGATCCATTCAGGTTTACGTTCAATGGGTGTCTGCGCATTGCGAGCTTCGATGCGTAACAATTTACGATCGTCGGGCTGTGTGGTCATCTACTCACCTTCGCTAGCGATTCAAACATATATCTCTCAACAATTGGCAAAACATCATCGACGCTAATACTACGGCCGAGTTCAACCGCAAGCGATGTGACGGTCGCGTCTTCAATTCCACACGGGATAATTGCTCGAAACGCTTCTAAATCTGGGGCCACATTGAGGGCAAAACCATGCATCGTCACTCCACTGGCGACTCGGATGCCGATGGCTGCAATCTTTCTTTCGCCTTCATCGTCAACCACCCAAACACCCGAGCGACCCTCAACTCTTTGAGTCTTTAATCCGAGTTCGTCGCAAGCGGCGATGAGTGCGCCTTCGATCTCGCGAACAAAACCAACAAGTTCAGTGGGTTTTGCCAGGCGCACAATCGGATAGCCGACTAATTGGCCTATGCCATGCCAAGTGATTTTTCCCCCGCGATCTACATCAATAACTGGAGTTCCATCCTGTGGTCGCTCGTGATCTTGCGTTCGTTTACCAGCGGTATAAACCGATGGATGTTCGAGTAAGAGAAGAGTATTTTCGCGATCACCACCAGCAATTTCGCGGTGAAGAGAACGTTGCAGTTCGAGAGCTTCTACGTACTCCATAATCCCTGCCCGCTTGAGGGCGATAGGAGAGTGTGAGATGGCTGAGTCGGCAACTGGCACAGGACCAGCCTAAAGGTAGGCTTGCCTCATTGCTAATCCGACCATCCCGTAGTTACGAAAGGCTTCTATCACCATGTCAACAACATCAAAGAGCCGTAGGCCTTATGCACTAGCTATGTTGGTGGTGATTGCCTGGTTCTTGGTTAGCGGGATATTTGGTCCGCTATTCGGCAAATTGACCTCTGTACAAGAAAATAACAACTCGTCATTTTTGCCAAAGGGCGCAGAAGCCACGCAAGCGTCTGAAATTATTGCCACTTTTTCGGATAAAGATTCGTTTACCTTTCCGACCTTGATTCTATTTGAAGGCAAAGGTGATCCCGCTACTTTTGCAACGATTAATTCTTATCTTGCCAATGTCGGTAATCTGAAGCTTGGTGGAACAACTGCACAGATATCTGATTACCTAGCACCCGGAGAGCAGATCACGGCGTTTCCATCACAAGATGGTCAAGCAATACTTGCCAATATCCCATTAGACGGAACATCGCTTGCAGAGATATTGCCTAATGACGAGCCTGTTCTTCCGGCGCTCATTGAGGCGCTCCGTGAAGATATTGCTCCCATTGCCAAGGCTAATGGTCTGGATCCTTATGTAACCGGTCCGGGCGGACTTTTCGGTGACCTCTTTGCAGCCTTTGGAAGTATCGATTCAACACTTCTGCTCACAACTTTGGGCGTGGTTGCAGTTATTTTGATATTCGTATATCGCTCGCCGATTTTGTGGGTAATTCCGTTGCTTTCGGCGCTCTTTGCCTTGACACTTGCTGGCGGAATTGTTTACCTCTTAGCAAAGAATGACATCATCGATGTCGATGGCCAGTCGCAGGGAATTCTCTCCATTCTAGTAATCGGTGCAGCAACCGATTACGCACTTCTCTTAATCGCTAGATATCGCGAAGAACTTCATCTTCACGAGAGTCGTTTCTCGGCAATGCGCGCTGCGTATAAAGGAGTCTGGGAACCAATTCTTGCCTCTGGTTCCACGGTTGCAATCTCGCTCTTGATTCTCCTCTTTAGCCAGCTTTCAAATACGGCAGGTCTTGGCCCAATTGGTGCCATTGGAATTGTCTGTGCGATGTTCACAATTCTCACTTTGCTTCCAGCATTCCTCCTTATCTTCGGACGTTGGATCTTCTGGCCACGTCGCCCACTCTTTGATGGTGACGATCATGTGATGACCGGAATGTGGTCAAAAGTTGGAAGTACCGTTGGTCGCAATCCGCGTAAAGCATGGGTGATCAGCGGATCAGTGCTTCTACTCTTCGCTTTCGCATCTACAACTCTTAAGACAGATGGCCTTGGAACAATCGATACCTTCACTGGAAATCCAGAGTCAGTCGTTGGCCAGAAAAAACTTGAGACACATTTTCCTGGTGGAGAAGGAGACCCAACTCAGGTTGTCTTCTCGGCTGCAATGATTGATCAGATGGCTGCAGCGCTTAAGAATGCACCAGGGGTTACTGATGTAACTCCTCAGTTGGCGGGAATTGCGATTCCAGGTCAACCGCTTCCGAAAGTGGCGGAAGTAAATGGCAAGGTGATTCTCAACCTCACGCTCGATAGAGCACCAGATAGCGTTGAAGCTGGAAACGATGTTCCAGAGATCAGGCGTATTGCCAAATCGGTAGATCCCTCAGCTCTCGTTGGTGGAACAAGTGCCGTCTACTTTGATGTGCGCACTGCAAACTCAGAAGATAATCGAACAATTATTCCGATCGTTCTTCTAGTGATCACTTTAATTCTCGGTCTCTTGTTGCGCAGCATCTTGAGTGCAGTTCTCCTTCTTGGAACTGTTGTTCTCTCATACTTTGCAAC
>JBJTKU010000030.1:0-6506 GCA_046096605.1 Candidatus Planktophila sp.
GTTTAGAAGAGATCAAGGAAGAAGTCAGTCAAGCAATTTCTGATGGCGCGCGAATTATCGTTCTCTCAGATCGCAATGGCGACGCAGAAGACACACCAATTCCATCTCTTCTACTCACAGCAGCAGTGCACCATCACCTGATTCGCCAAAAAACTCGTACCAAGGTGGGTCTTGTCGTTGAGGCTGGAGATGTACGTGAAGTTCACCATGTCGCTCTCCTTATCGGATACGGCGCTGCAGCAGTCAACCCATACCTTGCAATGGAGAGCGCCGAAGATCTTGTAATTCAAGGTGTCATCACAGGAATTACTCCAGAGAAGGCCGTACACAACATTATTAAGGCGTTGGGTAAGGGAGTTCTCAAAGTGATGTCCAAGATGGGTATCTCAACGATCGCCTCATACACCGGCGCGCAAGTCTTTGAAGCTATTGGAATCGCCCAAGATGTTGTCGACGAATTCTTTGTCGGCACAACTTCGCGCTTAGGTGGAGTTGATCTCGATGTAATTGCAGAAGAGACGATTAAGCGTCATCACATTGCTTATCCACCAGGGGGAGAAGTTCCTGGAACCAAACGTCTTCCGATCGGTGGCGAGTATCAGTGGCGTCGTGACGGTGAGCCTCACCTCTTTAATCCAGAGACAGTTTTTACCCTGCAGCATGCAACGCGATCAAAGCGTTACGATGTTTTCAAGCGGTACACCAAGGCTGTTGATGATCAGAGCGCTGCACTGATGACTCTACGCGGACTCTTCCCATTCGATTCAAAGGGCCGCACGCCAATCTCAATTGATGAAGTTGAATCAGTGGCCAGCATCGTCAAGCGATTTTCAACAGGTGCAATGTCATATGGATCTGTTTCGCAAGAAGTTCATGAGACCCTCGCGATTGCAATGAACCGCCTTGGCGCTAAATCAAATACTGGTGAAGGCGGCGAAGATCCAGCTCGCTTTACTCCAGAAGCAAATGGCGATTCCAAGCGAAGCTCCATTAAACAGGTTGCGTCAGGTCGTTTTGGCGTGACAAGTAACTATCTCGTTAATGCAGATGACATTCAGATCAAGATCGCACAGGGCGCCAAGCCGGGTGAAGGTGGCCAGCTTCCAGGTAACAAGGTCTACCCATGGGTTGCCAAAGTTCGTTACTCAACTCCGGGTGTTGGACTCATCTCTCCTCCACCTCATCATGATATCTATTCAATCGAAGATCTCGCACAGCTCATCCACGATCTTAAGAATGCAAATAAGAACGCTCGCATTCACGTCAAGCTCGTTGCTGAAGTGGGAGTTGGCACAGTTGCAGCAGGAGTCTCAAAGGCGCATGCTGATGTTGTCTTGATTTCAGGACACGACGGCGGAACAGGTGCATCTCCTTTGACTTCTCTGAAGCATGCTGGGGCTCCATGGGAGCTCGGCCTGGCTGAGACACAGCAGACACTTCTACTCAATGGATTGCGCGATCGCATCGTCGTACAGACAGATGGTCAACTCAAGACAGGGCGCGATGTTGTGATTGCAGCGCTACTGGGTGCAGAAGAATATGGTTTTGCAACAGCTCCGCTAGTTGTCTCTGGTTGCGTGATGATGCGCGTATGTCATCTCGACACCTGCCCGGTCGGTGTTGCTACTCAAAACCCAGAATTACGTAAACGATTTACTGGAAAACCAGAATTTGTTGAGACATTCTTTGAGTACATAGCAGAAGAAGTTCGCGAGATCTTGGCATCTCTTGGATTTAAGTCTCTCCAAGAAGCGATCGGTCACGTCGAGCTTCTTGATACCAAGGAAGCAGTCGCGCATTGGAAGGCGAGCGGACTGGATCTGACTCCACTGTTGGCACGACCAGATGTGGAAGGTTCGCTCTATCAAACAACTACACAAGATCATGGTCTTGCTCACGCTCTTGATAACACCTTGATAGAAAAGGCAGAGAAGGCCCTCACAACTGGTGCAAAAGTTTCCATCGAATCAGAAGTGCGTAACGTCAATCGCACAGTGGGAACAATGTTAGGTGCAGAAATCACCCGTAATTTCGGGGGAGAAGGGCTGCCTGCAAACACCATCGAGGTCAATCTCCGTGGTTCGGCTGGCCAATCATTAGGCGCATTTATTCCATCAGGACTTACATTGCGACTCTTTGGTGATTCCAATGACTATGTTGGAAAGGGAATCTCTGGCGGTCGCATCATCGTGCGCCCGGATGAGACAGCAACTTTTGAATCTCATGAGAATGTGATCGCTGGAAACGTGATCGGTTATGGTGCAACATCTGGCGAAATCTTCCTGCGCGGAATCGTGGGTGAGCGTTTCTGTGTACGAAATTCTGGAGCGACAGCGGTCGTAGAAGGAATAGGTGATCACGGTTGTGAGTACATGACTGGCGGAACCGTTGTAGTTCTTGGTCGCACTGGACGTAACTTTGCCGCAGGAATGTCAGGTGGTCGCGCCTTCGTACTCGATCTCAATGCCGATCTAGTGAATACAGATATGGTTGATGTTCTTGCTGTTCCGGTAGATCAGAGAGAGATTCTCAAGACAATCGTCTCTTCATTCTACGAGGAAACAGAATCCCAAGTTGCCGGCAATCTACTCCTTGATTGGGAGAGTGCGCTTACTCGAATCTCTCTTGTGATGCCGCGAGATTATGCGCGCGTACTTGCAGCGATCGAAAAGGCAACCCGTGAAGGCTTACCGGTTGATCAATACGTCATGGAGGTGGCAGCAAATGGCTGATCCTAAAGGTTTCATTACTACACCTCGTGAGACACCCAAACGACGACCAATTGATGTGCGAATCAAAGATTGGCACGAAGTCTACGAACCGCAGAGTTTTGAACATCTGCAGAAACAAGCGGGTCGTTGTATGGATTGCGGAATTCCATTCTGTCACTCCGGTTGTCCGCTCGGAAATCTCATTCCTGAATGGAACGATCTCATGTGGCGCGGTGATAAGTCCGAGGCTGTTGCCCGCCTTCATGCCACAAATAACTTTCCGGAATTCACTGGTCGACTCTGCCCAGCGCCATGTGAAACGGCGTGTGTCGTTGCTATCAATGCCGATGCTGTCACTATTAAGCAAGTTGAACTTCGTACCATTGAAGAAGCCTTTGGATCAGGGGATGTAAAACCACTTGCTCCAGATCGCCTTACAGGAAAAACTGTAGCCATCATTGGCTCAGGACCTGCAGGTCTTGCAGCTGCGCAGCAACTTACACGCGCAGGACACACAGTGGTCGTCTATGAACGAGCAGATAAAATCGGCGGACTCCTACGTTACGGAATTCCTGAATTTAAGATGGAGACGAACGTCATCGATCGTCGACTCATCCAAATGGAGAAAGAAGGGACTCGTTTTCGTACAGGGATTAATGTCGGCGTCGACATAACTGGTTCAGAACTTCGCCAAAAGTACGATGCAGTCATCCTCGCTCTCGGTGCAACTCAATGGCGCGATCTGCCAATTAAAGGTCGCGAAAATAAGGGAATCTATCAAGCGATGGAGTTCTTGCCGTGGGGCAACAAGCAAGCTCTGGGAGAAGTAACAAACCCTGAAATAAATGTTGCTGGAAAGCACGTTGTTATTCTTGGAGGAGGAGATACTGGCGCCGACTGCCTGGGAACTTCGATTCGTCAAGGGGCTGCAAGTGTTACTCAACTTGAAATTATGCCTCGCCCCACAGATGAACGACCAGATTCTCAACCCTGGCCGATGTATCCCATGATTTATCGCGTATCTAGCGCTCACGAAGAGCTAGATCAGCGCGTCTTTTCCGTCAGCACTGAAGAGTTTATCGGAGATGAAAACGGCAATCTAAAGGCTTTAAAAATTGTAGAAACTCGCATGGTTGATGGAAAGTTTGAGCCGGTTCCAGGATCAGAGCGTGAAATTCCTGCAGATTTTGCATTTCTTGCAATGGGATTTACTGGAACGCAGAGCACGCCTCTCTTCGAACAACTCGAAGTTGAACTAGACGAACGAACAAATGTGAAGCGCGATAGTTCTTATCAAAGTACATCAGAAGGTGTCTTTGTCGCCGGAGATGCAGGACGAGGTCAATCACTGATCGTCTGGGCGATTGCAGAAGGACGTAGCGCAGCTGCGGCAGTTGATCGATATCTCGAAGGAGATACCCAACTTCCTTCACCAATTGCACCCACTGCACGTCCGCTCATGGTGTAACTCACAACCCGCCAGAAATAACCAAACTCGTAAGTAGCAACTATTGATAGGTAAGGTAGAGCCATGCGTCGCGCGAAGATTGTCTGCACACTAGGTCCTGCTGTTGAATCCCCGGAGAAAGTTCGCGAACTCATCGCAGCGGGAATGAATATGGCCCGTCTCAATCTTTCTCATGGTGGTTACGACGAACATCAAAATCGTCTTGACCGTGTTCGCCAAGCTGCGGCAGAGTCAGGTGTTCCCATCGCTATTTTGGTAGATCTCCAGGGGCCAAAGATTCGACTTGCTCGCTTTAAGGATGGTCCTCACGAACTTTCACGTGGAGATATCTTCACCATTACCACCGATGAAATTGAAGGAACGAAAGAGCGCGTAGGAACTACGTACAAGGGTCTTCCTGGAGATTGCAAGGCGGGAGATCGCATCCTAATCGATGACGGAAAAGTCACTGTCGAAGTTACCGAAGTCAAGGGTAACGATGTCGTCACTAAGGTGATTGAACCAGGTGCAGTGAGTAATAACAAAGGAATCAATCTTCCCGGTGTTGCAGTCTCTGTCCCGGCTCTTTCAGAGAAAGATATCGATGATCTTCGTTGGGGACTTAAAGCCGGAGCAGATTTTATCGCGCTCTCATTTGTCCGAGACGCCGATGACATAAAAGATGTACATCGCATCATGGATGAAGAAGGTATTCGCATCCCGGTGATCGCAAAGATTGAAAAGCCACAGGCTGTAGATAACCTCGTCAGC
Source organism: Candidatus Planktophila sp. (assembly GCA_046096605.1). GTDB lineage: Bacteria > Actinomycetota > Actinomycetes > Nanopelagicales > Nanopelagicaceae > Planktophila. Next base: position 4,930 of record JBJTKU010000030.1, read on the forward strand.
ATCGTCGATGCTTTCGATGGCATTATGGTCGCGCGCGGTGATCTTGGCGTTGAACTACCTATTGAAGATGTGCCACTAGTACAAAAGCGCTGCGTCGAGCTCGCACGCGATGCGGCAAAACCCGTCATTGTGGCAACGCAGATGCTTGATTCCATGATTACCAATTCGCGCCCAACACGTGCTGAAGCTACAGATTGCGCAAACGCGGTGCTCGATGGCGCAGATGCACTCATGCTCTCTGGCGAAACCAGTGTCGGTGAATTTGCTATCGAAGCGGTTGCGACAATGGCTCGCATTATTCACAAGACTGAAGAAGGTGGCCTCGAGAGAATTCGCCCCCTCAAGCATGAACCACGTACAAAAGGTGGCGCAATCACAAAGGCTGCAGTAGATGTGGGTGCGATTGTTGGCGCTAAATTTCTCGTTGCCTTTACCCAGAGCGGAGATTCGGCTCGACGCATGTCGCGTCTTCGCTCACCAATTCCTATCTTGGCACTTACTCCAGATCGCGGTACCTACAACCGTCTTGCTCTTTCATGGGGAGTAGAACCGATGATTACTCCAGTTGTCTCTCACACAGATGAGATGGTCAAACAGGTCGATGGCCTTCTTCTCGAAAGTAAGCGCACCACAATCGGCGATAACGTCATTATCGTCGCTGGCTCGCCTCCAGGAATTCCCGGATCGACCAATGCAATGCGCGTACACCGTATGGGTGATGCCGTTGCCGGCGCAGCTCCTGCCTACCGTTAGCACATAAGCGATTCGGTCAAAACAAGGGGAGAGGTTAAGATTGGCAGCACATTAGCCTCGGTACTCCAACGGTAGAGAGGGCAGTCTCAAACACTGCATAGTGTCGGTTCGAATCCGACTCGGGGCACATGGCATCCATGACAAATCCGCTCGATGGTGCTCGCGTGCGCATTGTCGTGGCTGAAGATGAAGCACTAATTCGGATGGATTTAATTGAGATGCTCGGCGAAGCAGGATATGACGTCGTCGGACAAGCAAGCGATGGCGCACAAGCAATCGAACTTGTTAAAGAGCAGAAACCCGATCTTGCGATTTTGGATGTAAAGATGCCAATACTTGATGGCATTAGTGCCGCTGAAGAAATTATTGCAACATGTCCGGTTTTAATGTTGACCGCATTTAGTCAAAGAGAACTCGTCGATCGCGCAAGAGATGCAGGTGTGATGGCCTATGTTCTCAAACCATTTACGATCAATGATTTAGTTCCAGCTATTGAGATTGCTATCAGTCGACATCTGCAGATGCGTTCTTTAGCCGAAGAAGTTGCCGATCTGCACGATCGTTTAGAGACTCGAAAACTCATTGATCGCGCGAAAGGCATCTTGATGGCTGCCCTTAATCTCACCGAACCACAGGCCTTCTCATGGATTCAAAAAGCTGCCATGGATCGACGTTTAACGATGAAAGAGGTTGCAATGGCGGTGATCTCACCTGAAGCAGCCCTTGATCAGTGAGAATGACTTGCATCTGTAATCAAAAAGTAACCTCAAATGGGGCAATTAGGCTCAATGCGCCTTGCCCCAACCTCACCCCTGCCATTACCC
>JBJTKU010000031.1:0-2950 GCA_046096605.1 Candidatus Planktophila sp.
GACACAAGCAGTTGCAGATGCGATCAAGGCAAAGGTGCAGCTTGAGATTATTGATACTGGTGGAATTGGTTCAACGTTGGCAGGAAATGCTTTATCTCTTGCGGCAATGCGTGCAACGTTAAGCCAAGTGCTTACAAAGGAAGCTTTTGCGCACATGATCGCGTTAGGTGATCGTTGGTCTGATGGTGTTGATGCAGCAATTGCGAAGTATGACCTGCCATGGCATTGCAACCGTTTAGGAGCACGTGGTGAATACATATTTGCACCCCATGCACCGCGCACGGGGCAAGAGGCGGCAGATGGTGGCGACTTTGAACTCGAGCAGTACATTCATCTGCGTCTACTTAACGATGGAATTTTGATGACGCCATTTCACAATATGGCGTTGATGTCACCGGCTACAACGGCTGCAGATGTTGATGCGCATACTGCGATCTTCGACAAGATCTGTGCTGATTTAGTCGCTGGCTAGTGGAAGCCGAGTGAGGTGTACAAGCCTTTGCCGGCCTCGTTATCGGCATCGACATACAAGATTGCTTGCTTGATGCCCTTTTCGCGCAAGTAGATCAAGCCTTCTGTACAGACAGTTTTGCCGATCCCCTTGCCATGTTCTTCGGGATCAACGCCGATGACGTATAACTCTCCGACAGGATCTGCGTTGACGAGATCTTGATGAATCTTGGTCCAACAGAAACCGACGATCTTTCCATTATGGATACATAAGAAAAATCCCGAAGGATCAAACCAAGGTTCGTTCATGCGGTTTTCAAGATCTGCCATCACCCAATTACCTTGATCTGGGTGTGCTGCAAAGATTTTATTGTTCAGATCCAGCCATGCTTCGCAGTGAACTTCTGGGTCAAATGTAATAAAGGTAAAGGGATGAGCGATATGTTCGATCGGACTTTCAAGTGTCCGTGAAAGTTTAAGGATGTGGCGCATTAGATGCGCTCAGTTACGGGGCTATCTTTTCCATTGCTGCCATTGCTTTGGATTGTAAATCGATAACCCACGTTACGTACGGTGCCGATAATTGCTTCAAACTCTGGACCAAGCTTGGAACGCAGGCGACGGATATGTACATCTACTGTTCGTGTGCCACCGAAGTAGTCATACCCCCAGATCTCTTGCAATAACTGGGCGCGGGTAAAGACGCGACCGGGGTGTTGAGCAAAGTGCTTCAATAATTCAAACTCTTTAAATGTTAAATCAAGTGACCGGCCCTTAATTTTGGCGGTGTAGGTATTTTCGTCGATTACAACATCACCTTGGCGAATTTCGTGTGCTGTTGGATCGCTAGCAAGAGTTGCATCATCGCGACGACCGATAGAGATGCGAATGCGCGCCTCGATTTCGGCAGGACCTGCAGTGTCGAGAATGACATCATCGACACCCCACTCAGATGTGAATGCGCTCAGGCCACCTTCAGTTGTAATTGCGATAACAGGTGCACTGACACCGGTTGTGGTCAGCAACTTTGCAAAGCTCTTAACGTTTGGCAGATCGTTGCGTGCATCGATAAAGACAAGATCCATCACTGGTGTATCAATGAGAACGCTTGCTTCGAGTGGAAGAATTTTGATGGTGTGTTGTAAGAGACCAAGTGCTGGAAGAACTTGTGCGCTGGCGCTAGTGGAGTTTGTTAATAGCAATACCTTTGCCATCTCACACCGCTCATCCTGTTAGCTCACCGATTGGCTAACTTGCCTTAAGTAGGCGAGGATACTCTTATGAATTCGCTCGTACCACTGCTGGTTGTGCTGGCTGCTGCCACTGCATTTGGTATCTGGTTTCAGCGCTCTCGCGGGGAATTTCGCCGTAAGAAGACGATTAACGGACCGCAAATCTCTGCCGATCAGATCGGTATCACCTTGGGCGATCGAGTGACCATGGTGCAGTTTTCATCAGCCTTCTGTTCCCCATGTCGGGCAACTCGCGTGCTCCTTGAACAGATGGTGCAGACGATGCCTGATGTTGCCTACGTTCATATTGATGCAGAATCACACCTTGAACTAGTTGGCGAACTCAATATTCTTTCGACCCCCACCACACTATTTCTCAACCGCGATGGCGTCGAAGTTGGACGTGCCATGGGCACCCCTAAGCGCAGCCAGGTGCTCGCAGCCGTTGCTGCTGTTCATTAATTCGAGTCTTTCTGCAAATCTTTCGCAATTAGTCAACACCGCAGACCTTCTTTACACTTACACTCATGCAACGCATCTCAATCAGCTTATTTACAAAGCGCCGTGTGCTTGATTACGGTCGCTTGGCTGGTGCTTTGTGTCGAATGTAATTGTTGCAACCTAAAAACAATTAACTATTCGTCCAAGACTTTGAGATAACCGAGGAATCCAATGAGTTCAACAAATACTAGTAAGGCACTTGAAATCGATGCACGCGGTCCACGTTTTTCTGCTCTGCTGACAACAGTTGTGCTTGCAATCGCACTTGTCACCGGTTCGGTTTGGGTTGCAGCTTTTCAAGCTGTCGTCTTTGCAATCGGAGCGATAAAAGGTCCGCAATTTACTCCGTATGCATTTATCTATCGCTCATTAATTAAACCTCGCTTGAAGTCACCACTTCGCACAGAAGATGTGCGACCACCTAAGTTTGCGCAATCCATCGGCCTTGCCTTTGCGATTGTTGCAATAGCTGGCGCTGCGACAGGAACATCCGTGGTGTTCACTGTCGCGGTCGCCGCAGCTCTTGCCGCAGCTTTTCTCAATGCAGCGTTTGATTTCTGCCTGGGATGCCAGATCTATTTGATTTTGACTCGCGTTCGTAACGCTTAATTCATTTCATCCCTAGTTCCACCCTTAGAAAGGTCTATCCATGTCACGTGAAAAAACACTCGTTAGCACCGATTGGGTTCTTGAAAACCTCAATAACCCTTCTGTAGTACTTGTAGAAGTAGATGAAGACACCACCTTGTATCAGGGCGGCCATATTG
>JBJTKU010000032.1:0-8610 GCA_046096605.1 Candidatus Planktophila sp.
TCGACGGCAAGGTTTGGCACCTCGATGTCGGCTCGTCTCATCCTGGGGCTGGAGTAGGTCCCAAGGGTTGGGCTGTTCGCCCATTAAAGAGGCACGCGAGCTGGGTTCAGAACGTCGTGAGACAGTTCGGTCCCTATCTTCTGTGCGCGTAAGAAACTTGAGAAGGGCTGACCCTAGTACGAGAGGACCGGGTCGGACGAACCTCTGGTGTGTCGGTTGTTCCGCCAGGAGCACCGCCGATTAGCTACGTTCGGAAGGGATAACCGCTGAAAGCATCTAAGCGGGAAGCTCGCTTCAAGATTAGGTTTCTCACTGGTTTACCAGGTAAGACCCCCAGTAGACGACTGGGTTGATAGGGTGGAAGTGGAAGAGCTGCAAGGCTTGGAGCTGACCACTACTAATAGGTCGAGGATTTAACTACAAAGTTGCTACGCGTCCACTGTGTGGTTCTCGAGATACGGTCGAGAACCACGAAAAAGAGTGAAGAGTTATATCTTCATCTTTCGTAAATGGTTTATTGACATAACTCAATAGCGTTTCGGCGACCATAGCGAGAGGGAAACACCCGGTCCCATTCCGAACCCGGAAGTTAAGCCTCTCAGCGTCGATGGTACTGCAAGGGTGACCTTGTGGGAGAGTAGAACGTCGCCGGACTTCTTTTAAAAAAAGGGGCGCTTATTGCAAGCGCCCCTTTTTATTTTCACTACAAGTAACATGTGGATTCAGCAGAGATGTTATCGATGATTCCGAAAGAGGAGATATGAGCCAAGAGAGAGATTCACGGCGTTCAGGTCGTCCTTCTTCATCAGGTCATTCTTCTTCACCAAATAGCCGTCCCGGTCGTGGTGGAAGAAGTGATCGCCCAGGAGCTAGACGCGATTTCCGAAAGGGTCGTGATGCAAGTGATCCACGGGGATTTAGACCAGCACCAGTAGATCGCGATCCATCCCGCGTGAGGCCTCGGATATTTGAACCAGATATTCCTGATGACATTACAGGTGAAGAGCTTGAAAAAAGTGTTCGCGCAGAATTACTGAGCCTTTCTCCAGAGAATGCAAAAGTTGTTGCACGTCATTTGGCATGTATCAATCTTTATATGGATATAGATCCGCAGTTGGCACATAAACACGGAATTGCCGCAGCACATCATGCTGGTCGTTTAGCGGTAGTTCGCGAAAGTGCGGGTTATGCCGCATATCGTGCAGGACATTACGAGATCGCTCTAAAAGAGCTACGTGCCGCGCATAGAATTTCAGGAGATGTATCTATGTGGCCGGTCATGGCAGATTGTGAGCGAGGACTCGGAAAGCCTTTAAAGGCGCTAGCTTTGGCTGGTTCTCCAGAGGTTTCACGTCTTGCAAAGGCGGAAGAGATTGAGATGCGTATCGTGGCATCAGGAGCTCGTCGTGACCTTGGCGAATTCGATGCAGCGGTCATTACTCTTACTTGTAAAGAGCTTAAGGTTAAAAATGAGCCATGGTCGGTACGCCTTCACTACGCCTACGCTGATGCACTTGCTAGCGCTGGTCGTAGCGATGAAGCGCGCCAATGGTTTGCCGCATGTTCAGAGCTTGATAAAGATGAAAGCACCGATGCTCTCGAACGTTCTCAGGGCTAAGTAAACTATCCACACCTCTCACTTCAACGCAATATTTTGTCAGCTCTGCTCGAGAGTATCTCCTCCTCAATCTGTGAGTAGAAAATTTCTACCGTTGAGAGATGAGGTTTATCATGGCGGAAAAAGTTGCGGATAAAGAGATCGAAAACAACATTGACTACTCTCTCAATGATCTCCTCTTGCGAGGACGAGTCTCAGCATCTGCCATAGAAAAAGAGTTACCGAGCGGCGACAAGGTAGTTGAGTTTCGTCTCATAGTGACAAGAGCAGAACGTGGTGGAGTCGATACTCTCGATATAGCAGCCTGGAGCTCAAAGATGCGCAGGAGCGCACTCTCCTTAAAGGAGGGCGAATGGGTTGAGATTACCGGCTCGATACATAGGCGTTTTTGGTCTGGCCCCACAGGCGTTGCCAGTCGATGGCAAGTTGAGGCAGCAGAGATAGCGCGTATATAGATACTCTAGGACAGTAGTAACCAGCGCTTTCCTGGTTCTTCCGTAAGAAAGGGTTACCGATGACAACTGATCTTCTCGGCTCACTTAAAACGTATCTCACAAAACTTTCAGATGGAGAGAAGACTCCCCAAGAGGTTGCAGCGGCGATCAATGCTTGGGCTCGTGAGAGTGCTGATTCTCTCAAGGCGAAGATTCACGAAGAGGTTGAAGCAGCTGCTTTGAAGTTGGGTTTTGTAAAGCGTGAAGAGTTTGATCGCCTTGTCGCGCGAGTCGATGCGCTGGCTCCAGCGAAGAAATCTGCTCCAGCTAAGAAAGCTGCGCGAGCTAAGAAAGCTGCGCCAGCTAAGAAAGCTGCGCCAAAGAAGAAAAGCGTAAGCAAGAAGTGAGCGGCGACAATCAGATGAATTCACAGAGTGATGCAGGCGAGCTCACCCTCGTCGATCAAGTAAAAGTAGAGCTTAGCGAGATAGATGCAAGCGACTTGAGTGAACATCCAGCACGCTTTGAAGCGCTGCATAGAAAATTACAAGAGGCGCTGACTGCAATCGACGGTCTCTAACAAGATCATTACTGGCGCAGTGTGGATAAGTAAATGAAGACTCGATTAGATGCAGAGTTGGTGCGGCGTGAATTAGCGCGTTCGCGTGAGCAGGCTGCAGATTTAATTGAATCTCGTTCAGTTCTCGTCAATGGAATTCCCGCAACTAAGCCGGCAACACAAGTCGATGCCGAGACGTCGATCATCTTGGCCGGTAAGCGCGATGATTTTGTCTCCCGTGGTGGCCATAAATTAGCTGGAGCGCTAGATGTTTTTACAGATGTTGTGGTTGCCGGAAAAGTGTGTCTTGATGCCGGTGCGTCCACGGGTGGTTTCACCGATGTACTTCTCCGACGAGATGCAAAGAAAGTTATCGCCGTAGATGTTGGGTATGGGCAACTAGCGTGGGAGCTTCGCCAAAATGAACGGGTGGTCGTCCTTGATCGCACCAATATTCGCCATCTGACGGGTGAGATGGTTGGTGAAGAGGTAGATCTCGTTGTCGCAGATCTTTCGTTTATCTCACTTTCTTTGGTTCTTCCTGCTCTGGCTGCAGTTTCAAAACCCTCAGCCGATTACCTTCTTATGGTTAAACCACAATTTGAAGTTGGTCGTGAACGCCTTGGTGCCGGTGGGGTTGTTCGCGATCCGGCTCTGCGCCGCTCTGCGGTTCTGGATGTTGCGCAGTCCGCTTATGATGTTGGACTTGGAACGATGGGTATCGCCGCAAGCCCACTGCCCGGTCCTGCCGGAAATGTGGAGTATTTCTTATGGCTTCGAAGAGGTGCTCCAGCAATTGATGAGGTTTCACTAGATCGAGCAATCGAGATGGGTCCTGCCTAATGAGTACACGAAGAGCGATTCTTGTTATCAACGCATCGCGAAAGGAAGCTGTTGCAGCAGCAACGACTCTTGTTGCTTTACTTACTCAGGAGAAGTTTGAATTAGCTACCGCATCTGCTGTTGAGATTGAGGGATTGACCTGCACCTCTGTTGAAGAGCTTCCTGAATCCGAGATTGTCATCGTTCTTGGGGGAGATGGCACCATTCTTCGTGGCGCCGAAATTTCTCGGCAACGCAATATTCCATTGCTAGGAGTAAATCTTGGCCATGTTGGTTTTATGGCCGAAGTTGAAAAACTTTCACTAGAAACTGTTGCTGCTAGCGTTGTTGCAAAGAGTTATACAACTGGTCCTCGCATGGTCCTTGCGTACTCAATTGAACGTGCTGGAATTGAAGTCTCAACAGGTTGGTCCCTCAATGAAGTTACCATTGAACGTACTGAGAGCACGATGGTCGAACTCTTGGTGCAGGTCGACCGCAGGCCATTGTCACGATGGGGGTGCGATGGATTAATTGCAGCAACTCCCACTGGATCGACCGCCTACGCTTTCTCTGCTGGAGGCCCTATTCTCTGGCCAAATCTTGATGCGGTGGTCCTACTTCCAATTAGTGCGCATGCTCTTTTTTCCAGGCCAATGGTGATCTCGCCTAAATCTGAAATTGTCGTTGAAATCGAATCAGAAACTGCCATGCTATCGGCTGATGCGCTTCGAGAGTTCACCTTGAAGAATGGTGATCGCGTGAAAATCACAGGCGATTCATCAGTTGTCCTTTTAGCTCACGTCCACCCAACTCTTTTCACAGATCGTCTCGTTGCAAAATTCAAATTGCCTGTAGAGGGTTGGCGCGGTGAGTGAACGCTCGTATCTAGAAGAGATTTCAATTCGGAATCTAGGAATTATCGATACTAGTTCTTTAGTTTTGAGTAAGGGACTTAATGTTCTTACCGGTGAGACCGGCGCTGGCAAAACTATGATTCTTACTGCGCTGTCACTCCTTCTTGGTTCTAAGTCAGATAGTTCATTAGTTCGCCATGGTTGCGAACGTTTAGTTACCTCAGCAACTTTCTCGATTCCATCCTCGATGACCTCTGTTATTCATGACCGAGGTGGTTTAGTTGAAGATGGAACTCTGATTCTCTCTCGTTCAGTATCAAGTGATGGCAAGAGCAAAGCTTCTGTATCTGGTGCAACTGTAAATGCTTCAACGCTAGCCGATATTACCGAACCACTTATTGCAATACATGGACAATCTTCCAATACACAGATCGTGAAACCAGTTCGGCAACGAGAATTACTCGATCTTTTTGCAGGAGAGGATTTCAGCAAAGCTATTTCTATCTATCAAGAGGTCTTTCATTCATATATTGAAGTAAAGGCTAAATTAAAGTCGCTCGTTGCAAATTTATCTGAGCGGGATTCTCAGATTGCCGAGCTTGAATTACTGACAAAGCAATGGGGAATTCTTAAACCGACTCGAAATGAGTTCGCGTTGGTAGAAGATGAAATGAGAAAGCTCGCAAGCGTAGAAGATCTGCGAATCGCAGCATCTGGATCGGCAGCTGCAATTGGTGAGGAAGATTCAGGAGTTCTGACGGTTTTGGGTCAAGCACGAAAATTCCTTGAAACGGCAAAGGGAAAAGATAGCGGCTTAGATGAAATCGCATCCCATATTGCAGAGGCTTTCTTCATAGTCGATGACGCTCATGCCAGCCTTACTTCCTACCTTGCATCACTAGAAGCAGATCCATCACGTCTTGATTTTTTGCATGAACGTAAATCAGCCTTAATGGCATTTGTGAAGAAGTGGGGCGAATCTGGTGACGTTGATGAAGAGATGGCCGAAATAGCTTTGCGTGTCAAGTGTGCGAAGGAAACGATTGCCGATTTAAGAGGCGGTCAAGAGCGAATTGATGAGATGGAGTCAGAACTTAAGAGCATTAAGAGGCAACTTCTCGAAAGCGCAAAAAGGGTGACATCATCACGTATTGCTGCGGCAGAAAAGTTGAGTTCTCTCGTCACTCATGAGATCGCAGGATTATCTATGCCCCACACACGTTTCTATGCCGAAGTAATCGCTCCAGATTATGACGGTGCACTTAAAGAAAGTAATTTCACAATTTTTGGCTGCGATGAAATTGTGATGTCTATCCAAGCTCATAAGGATGGCCCCAAGGTTGCACTAGGTAAGGGTGCATCAGGAGGCGAGATGTCGCGCATCATGCTAGCCCTTGAAGTTGTCATCGCTTCATCAGCTCCAGTAGGAACATATATTTTTGATGAAGTAGATGCAGGTGTTGGAGGAAAAGCTGCAATTGAAGTCGGTCGCAGGCTCTATGCTCTTTCGCAACATGCTCAGGTAATCGTTGTTACGCACTTACCTCAGGTGGCTGCGTGGGCAGATCGCCATTTTGTCGTCACTAAAGATAGCGATGGTCAAATTGTGCAATCTGGAGTCAGCCAGCTAGATGATCAGGCCAGGGTGGCTGAGATTGCTCGTATGCTGGCAGGCCTTGACGAGTCAGTCAGCGCTCAAGAACACGCAGCTGAACTATTAGCGATGAGGGTTGGTTAACCTCAAAACGGTGATAGGTTTGTCTCCCATGGGCCAAGCGCATGTGACGAAGCATATTTTTGTAACCGGAGGCGTTGCCTCAAGTTTAGGCAAGGGTTTGACCGCATCTAGCTTGGGACGGCTCCTAGTTTCCCGTGGCATCCGAGTCACCATGCAAAAACTCGATCCTTATCTCAATGTGGATCCAGGGACCATGAACCCATTCCAACATGGTGAAGTTTTTGTTACCGATGATGGTGCCGAAACAGATCTAGATATCGGCCACTATGAACGTTTCCTTGATCGCAATCTCGAAGGTTCTGCAAATGTCACAACCGGTCAGGTGTATTCACGAGTAATTTCACGTGAGCGGCGCGGAGAGTACCTTGGTGAAACTGTTCAGGTGATCCCTCATATCACTAACGAAATCAAAGAACGTATCCTTGCAATGCAAGCGCCGGATATAGATGTAGTCATCACAGAAATCGGCGGCACAGTAGGAGATATCGAATCGCAGCCATTCCTTGAGGCCGCTCGTCAACTTCGCCAAGAAGTGGGACGTGATAACGTGTTCTATCTCCACATTTCACTTGTTCCGTATATTGGACCATCAGGTGAACTCAAAACTAAGCCAACCCAACATAGCGTCGCAGCCCTTCGAAGCATAGGTATCGCTCCGGATGCAGTTGTGCTGCGTTCTGATCGCACAATCCCGGAATCAATTAAGAAGAAAATCTCATTAATGTGTGACGTTGATTCCGAAGCTGTCGTTGCAGCCGTTGATGCCCCAAGTATTTATGACATTCCAAAAGTTCTCTTTAGTGAAGGACTCGATGCATACGTGGTACGTCGTTTAAATCTTGGCGGCCACGATGTGGTGTGGGGAGAGTGGGATGAGCTCCTGAAGAAGGTGCATCATCCAGCTCATCAGATTAAGGTGGCACTTGTTGGAAAATACATCGATCTTCCGGATGCGTATCTTTCAGTCTCTGAAGCACTTCGTGCTGGTGGTTTTGCAAACAATGCAAAGGTTGAAATAGTTTGGGTTCCAAGTGATGAGTGTGTCACTCCACAGGGCGCAGCCTCGGTTTTAGGTTCTGTCGATGCAATATGCGTCCCTGGTGGCTTTGGTGTTCGCGGTATAGAAGGCAAGCTGGGTGCACTTACCTACGCTCGCAACAACAAGATCCCAACACTTGGTTTATGTCTTGGATTGCAATGTATGGTGATTGAAGCTGCTCGAAATATGGCCGGAATTACCGACGCTAACTCCGCCGAATTTGATCCAGAAAATGGCACGCACGTAATCGCAACTATGGCAGGGCAGGAAGAGATCGTTTCGGGTCAGGGCGATATGGGTGGATCTATGCGTCTTGGGCTCTACAAGGCAGATTTAGTCAAGGGCTCAGTAGTCTCTGGTGCATATGGCGCATCATCTATTGAAGAACGTCACCGCCATCGCTATGAAGTTAACAATGATTATCGTGAGAAGTTGGCAGAGGCAGGTTTGGTCTTCTCGGGGGTAAATGCAGAGCTCAATCTCGTCGAATTTGTCGAATTGCCCCGAGAAGTACATCCTTATTATGTGGGAACCCAAGCACACCCTGAACTCCGTTCGCGGCCAACTCGTCCGCATCCGCTATTTACAGGACTGATTGCAGCTGCAATCACATCGAAGGTTGAGTAAATGCTCGTTGGAGTTCCAAAAGAGATTAAAGTTCATGAATCACGCGTTGCACTAACGCCAGAAGGTGCCGCAGAACTTGTCCGCGCAGGTCACAAAGTATTGGTTGAACAAGGCGCGGGCATTGGCTCATCACTGCTGGATTCTGATTACATCGCAGCCGGGGCCACGATCGAAGCAGATGTTGAAAAGATCTGGTCCTCAAGTGAGATGATTTTGAAGGTAAAAGAGCCGATTGAAGTCGAATACTCACGGTTACGAAAAGATCAGATTCTCTTTACTTATCTCCATTTAGCTGCATCAAAGCCATGTACTGATGCAATCGTAGAAAGCAAGACCACGGCTATCGCATATGAGACTGTTGAAGTAAACGGTGCCCTGCCTCTACTTGCGCCTATGTCAGAGGTAGCCGGACGGCTGGCAGCACAAGTGGGTGCAAGTGCGCTGCAGAGACCACACGGCGGTAGAGGGGTTTTGATGGGGGGAGTCCCAGGATGTGCACCTGCAAAGGTCCTCGTGATAGGCGGTGGCGTTGCAGGTCTCAATGCCGCAGTCATAGCAATGGGAATGGGCGCTGATGTAACAGTTGTGGATCGTTCGCTTTCTCGCCTTGCCTACATTGACACTGTTTATGGAGGTCGGATAAAAACTCTGGCCTCTTCTTTTCAATCTGTTGACCGTGAAGTAAAGAGCGCTGATCTCGTCATTGGAGCCGTCCTCGTTCATGGCGCCAGAGCTCCGAAGCTGGTGACTAACGCGCAGGTTGCTGCGATGAAACCAGGATCTGTTCTCGTCGACATTGCAATTGATCAGGGTGGCTGTTTCGAAGATTCTCGTCCAACAACACACGCTGATCCGACATTTAAAGTGCACAATTCAATTTTCTACTGTGTAGCTAATATGCCTGGAGCAGTTCCAG
>JBJTKU010000033.1:0-2586 GCA_046096605.1 Candidatus Planktophila sp.
ATCATATCTCTCGATATCGTATACGATATCGCATACGATATCGTATACGACATCGTATACGATATTGCAGTACTACCTGAGGGAGGTGAGTGCATTAATCGTTCGTACTCGTGCAACGTGGCTGGCAGAATATGCTAGCCATACAGTCCAATAAGGAATTGATGGAGCTCTTCCTTTGGAGCACACGAGATGTGATCAAACCCCTTGGCTTTAAAATAAGCATTCTCAGGTATAAGTTTGTGCTTGAGACGACGTTGCTCTTCCTCGACCTACACAATGTAAAAATATTAAATGACATCGCATACGATATCGCATACGACATCGTATCTCGATATATCGTATACGATGTCGTATACGATAATAACGATATCGCATACGACATCGTATACGATATCGTATTTCGATATCGCATACGACATCGTATACGATATATCGAGATACGATGTTATATGCGATATCGTATGCGATGTTATATATTATATTGTGTATTTTTCTGTACCTTGGTTTGGTGGCGTGGCTTTACCCGACCCTGGGCGTCCAGATGTTCGAGGCGCGCTGCTTCCACCGCTGCTTGCACTTCTTCCTTCAAGTTGTTGCGGTAAGGATACTATACATCAGTCCTGTCAAGATCCTTGTGTGGACATTTGCTAACTGAATCTGACCACATGAAACACAGGAAAAGGCTGAATGATATCGTATACGATGTCGTGTACGATATCGTATACGATGTAATTTTTTTACATCGTATGTAACATATGACATCGTATGCGATGTTAAAAATCGTATATCGTATACGATGTCGTATACGATATCGTATGTCAACCTACGATATCGTATACGATATCGTGTTTTCATACGATATCGTAGGTGGGAGGACTGTTCTTGCCAATCGTACGTTACGACGTCGTATACGATATCGTAGGTTTTCCTACGATATCGTATACGACATCGTAGCTCCACATCAGGTAGATACGACATCGTATTCGACGTCGTATTCACGACTGACGCAATGTCAGGTAGATACGACATCCAGTGTTTCTAACGATATGATCATACGACATTGCTAGAACGTACGATATGGCTTGCCTGGCGCGGTGGGAGCGGCCGGAGCGGCGGCGGGTCGCACTGGCCATGTCCCAGCCCCACCCACTGCAGTCCTGATTTCAAATTTCAAGTTATCGTAATACTGGTGATCTGGTCATGATTCACATGATATCAGTCAAGTATGCTTTCAGCTTGTCATCGGTATTCTGCTCAGACAGTGACTCTGCAACTAGTAGTGATGCAAGTGTGCTCAATGTCGTAGGTCATGACGTACGATGTCGTAGACATACGACATCGTAGGTCTTGACCTACGACATCGTAGGCCACATCAGGTAGATACGACATCGATATACGACATCGTATGTGCCCCACGTACGATGTCGTAACGTACGATGTGCTTACGATATCATCAAAACGTACGATGTCGTACGTCCAAACTACAATGTCGTACGGGTGTCATCGTATGCGATATCGTAGGTCCTGGACTGAACATCGTATGTTGAATCAATTATATCGTATGCGACATCGCATACGATGTTTACGTTGTCACGGTTTTCGCTCTGGGGATCCGTATCCGTATTGCTGCATTTTGCGCTCGCATTCAGACTGCTTTTTGCATTGCAGTGTTTTAATTGCAGTTCATAGCCCACAAATCAAGCCGGCACCGCTTCGGCCCAGCCGCCGCCTGGGCGGCAGCAGCAGGCTCAGCAGCTGCCGCACTGGCACTGGCAGACTCAGCAGCTGCCAGTGCCACAGGCTTAGCAGCTGCTGCAGGCTCTGCAGCAGTAGCACCGCAGAATGCCTCACCATCCTCGTTGTATGCACTTTCCGACATTGTATAGCTCTGATTGACCGGAGCTCCGCCCTCGACAGCAACAACATCGCCGACTGCAGGTTCCCTTGACTCGTCAGGCAAGGAATGAAGATTTGGACGCTCATCGGCGGAAGATGCCTCGGTCTCCTGCAGACCGAAACAACGTCAACCATTAACGAAGAAAAATAACTTTTGTCATATATCAATGAAGAAAAATAAAACAAATTGTGTTGTGATCCAGCGGGCATCCGCTTGACGTTTGCTGTTGGTCATCAGCAGCTTCGAATGATAGTATTTTATGATCAGCAGGATCGGTTTCAACAAATACCTTTAGGTGATTTTTCGATAGAAGGATTGATTGGCGCTAAGTTTGGAGTAAAGATTTGGACGCTCATCTGCGGAAGCTGCCTAGGTCTCCTGCCAACAGAAACAATGTCAACATCATGTTTAACGAAGAGAAAGATCTTTTGTCAAGAAAAATAAGCAAGTTGTGTTCTGATCCGAGGGATATCCACCAGGCGTTTGCTGTCGGTCCTCCGCAGCATCGAATGATAGTATGTTATGATAAGTTTCAACAAATACCTTTTGGTGCCTGTGTTGAGCATTTGTCACTTCGTTTATGCTCTTGAGACTTTTGTCATGCTCTTGAGACTTGACAATGTTGACATCCTCTTGGTTTATGCGCTTTGGGATCACAACATGGTCCTCTCGCCACCTTCGTTGTTGTG
>JBJTKU010000034.1:0-3416 GCA_046096605.1 Candidatus Planktophila sp.
GACACTTCCCTTCTATGAGTTTTTCACCTTTGGGGAAGCGCTTTAATTCTCAACCACTACTGTGGGGTAGCCAAGTGGGGGTTGTTTAATCCCTAGTGAACGTTGAGGGAAATCTCAGCGATTAGCGAACTGAACGTAAGACCGCGGTGACTTTACCGAGGATCTCGCAGTTATCTCCGTTGATGGGTTCAAAGTCATCGTTTGCAGGTAGCAACCAGATGTGGCCATCTTTACGTGAGAAAGTTTTTACAGTTGCCTCGCCATCGATCATTGCGGCAACGATCTCGCCCTTGTTGCAATCTTTCTGTGCGCGGATGACAACGTAATCGCCGTCGCAGATTGCAGCATTGATCATTGAATCACCAACAACCTTGAGCATGAAGAGATCACCGGAACCAACGAGGGACTCTGGAAGTGGCACGATCTCTTCAACATCTTGTTCTGCTGTGATGGGACCACCAGCTGCGATGCGGCCAACGAGAGGGATAAAGCGGGTCTTATCTGTGGGAGCTTGAGCGCCAACCATTGAATCCGGAAGGACGACCTCCATCGCGCGACCGCGGTTTTCATCGCGGCGGATGAAGCCTTTTTCCTCGAGGATATCGAGCTGGTATTTGACCGAGGCGGGGGAGGCTAGGCCTGCGGCATCGCCTATTTCACGCATGGATGGGGCATAGCCCTGGGACTCGGTTGAGGTTTTGATGAAATCTAGGATTGCGACCTGGCGGGCTGTGAGCTCACCAGCGGGGGTTGTCTTTTTGGCCATACACAGATGATTCCACAGGTTGGGGATAAATTCAAACATCTGTTCGAAAATATCTTGCAGATGTCAGTGGGGGGAGGTATTGTTTTCCTATCGAACAAGTGTTCGAAAACCTTCCCCAAGGTTGTACCGCAGGAGTAAAGATCATGAGCACAGCCACAGTATCAAGCGCGCAAACCCTTATAAATCAAGGCTTTTCGACATCGACCAATCCGTCCGGCAGCATTGTTCTCAATCGCCGTGGTCGCTTGGCCCGTACCCTCGTGGTCCTTTCTCTTGCCGTCGTCATGGTCGCCACCTTCGCCTTTAGCGCAGGGGCCGGCAGCTCCGATTCAATGGCTGCGACCCCAGATTCGTATGTCACCGTGATTGTTGGTCCAGGGGAGAGCCTCTGGTCTTTGGCCGGGCGTATGGCAGGCGATGGGGATGCGCGCTCGCTTATTGAAGAGATCATGGTGGTCAACTCACTTGCGACCCCAGATGTTCAGGCGGGTCAGGAACTTCGCATTCCGCTCAACCGATAAAAAGAGCTCTGGCGTGTCGCTGGCCTACTCGATAGGAAAACTCTCAAGAAATGCTTTATAGTTCCCACTATATGTAGGGGTAGAAGCGGCAAAAACTTCCATAAGTAGTGTTTTTACGGTAAGTTAGCCAATCCGCCATTACATCCAAAAACGGGAATTACCCAGCATTTGGAAGGGAGACACGCCGATGATCTGCCCATTCTGCCGACATGACGATTCACGCGTTGTCGACTCCAGGCCAGTAGAAGATGGCACACAGATTCGCCGCCGCCGCGAGTGCCCTGAATGCGGACAACGATTTTCAACCCAAGAGGTCGCCCTCTTGAACATTATTAAGCGAAGCGGGGCCACCGAGCCTTTTAGCCGAGAGAAGGTATTGGTCGGTGTCCGTAAGGCTTGCCAGGGGCGCCCGGTCGATGAAGATGATTTGGTCCTACTGGCCCAACGAGTTGAAGAGACCCTTCGCTCTACAGGTCAAGCAGAGATCGAAGCTCAAGAAGTTGGATTGGCGATTCTTGCGCCACTCCGAGAACTCGATGAGGTGGCTTACTTACGATATGCCTCGGTATACCGTAACTTTGCCTCCCTTGACGATTTTGAAGGTGAGATCGCACTTCTCCGCGCGCTGCCATCAAGTAACAAAGTAGCAAGTAGCAGTAACAACACACCAGAAAAATAAATGCTCAATCATTTGCGTGATTGAGTTTTACATAGAAGACGGGGAAAGTAAAAGATGTCAGATACGGTCATCAATCGACCAGTAGCGGCGGCACGGCTCAAGGGCGCAAAGGGCCTCACAGTTAGCCGCATCTATACCAACGAAGGCGTACACCCATATGACGAAGTCAATTGGGAGCGTCGCGATGTAGTCCAGTCAAACTGGAAGACAGGCGTGACAGTCTTCGAACAGCGCGGAGTTGAATTCCCTGACTTCTGGTCAGTCAACGCTTCAACAATCGTGACAACCAAATATTTCCGTGGCGCAGTCGGTGCCGAAAATCGCGAATGGTCACTCAAGCAAGTGATCGATCGCGTTGTACTTACCTATACAAAGGCTGGCAAAGCTGCTGGTTACTTTGCCACAGATAAAGATGCAGAAATTTTCGAACACGAACTCACACATATGTTGCTTCATCAGATCTTCTCATTTAACTCCCCAGTCTGGTTCAACGTTGGAACAGCAGCTCCACAGCAGGTAAGCGCCTGCTTTATCTTGTCTGTTGATGACACAATGGATTCAATCCTTAATTGGTATCGCGAAGAAGGAATGATTTTTAAGGGCGGATCTGGTGCCGGCCTTAACCTTTCACGCATCCGTTCATCAAAGGAACTTCTCAAGTCAGGTGGAACAGCTTCAGGCCCAGTTTCATTTATGCGTGGTGCTGACGCTTCTGCTGGAACAATCAAATCAGGTGGTGCAACCCGTCGCGCCGCAAAGATGGTTGTTCTCGATGTAGATCACCCAGATATCGAAGAATTTATCGAGACCAAGGTTTCAGAAGAGCAGAAGATCCGCGCTCTCCGTGATGCAGGTTTTGATATGGACCTTGGTGGAAAAGACATCATCAGCGTTCAGTACCAGAATGCAAATAACTCAGTCCGCGTCAGCGATGAGTTCATGAAGGCATATGAAAAGGGCGAGCAGTTCGGACTTAAAGCTCGTTCAACAGGTGAAGTAATCGAGACCGTCGATGCTCGTAAGCTCTTCCGCAAGATGGCAGAGGCTGCCTGGGCATGTGCTGATCCTGGAATTCAATATGACGACACCATCAATGATTGGCACACCAACCCAGAGACAGGTCGCATCAATGCATCAAACCATTGCTCTGAGTACATGTCACTAGATAACTCATCATGTAACTTGGCATCACTTAACTTGATGAAGTTCCTCAAGGCAGATGGTTCATTCGATGCAAAGACATTCGGTAAGGCTGCAGAGATGATCATCACCGCGATGGATATCTCCAGCTGTTTCGCAGACTTCCCAACTGAGGCCATCGGTGAGACAACACGTGCATACCGTCAGCTCGGAATCGGATACGCAAACCTCGGCGCACTTCTTATGGCATCAGGTCTTGCATACGATTCAGATGGCGGCCGCGCACTTGCTGGTGCAATCACATCTTTGA
>JBJTKU010000035.1:0-5306 GCA_046096605.1 Candidatus Planktophila sp.
CACATAAGCGCCTCATCGACATCATCGATCCAACTCCTAAGACAGTGGATTCATTGATGCGCCTCGACTTGCCAGCTGGCGTCGACATCGAGATCAAGCTCTAAGGAAAGGACGAAGATAATGACAAAAGTAACTCAGTCGTATGGCTCGTCCATCAAGGGCGTGCTCGGTACAAAGCTTGGAATGACCCAGGTATTTGATGCCAACAACAAGATGATTCCTGTAACCGTAGTTTCAGTCGATTCATGTGTCGTCACTCAGATTCGTACACCGGAAAAAGATGGCTACTCAGCAATTCAAATTGCTTACGGTGCTATCGATCCTAAGAAGGTTACAAAGCCTCTTGCAGGTCATTTCGCAAAACAAGGTGTGACACCACGCCGCCATGTAGCAGAGCTACGCACACTCTCAGCTAGCAGCTACACAGTTGGACAAGAGCTTGGTGCAACAGTATTTGAAGCAGGCGAGATCGTTGATGCAACCGGAACAAGCACCGGTAAGGGAACCGCAGGCGTTATGAAGCGTCACGGTTTCGGTGGTATCGGCGCCTCACACGGTGTAGATCGCAAGCACCGTATGCCAGGTTCAATCGGCGCTTGCTCAACACCAGGTCGCGTATTCAAGGGAATGCGCATGATGGGCCGCATGGGTGTTGAGAAAGTTACAACTCAGAACCTCGTTATTCAGGCAGTAGATGCAGAGAAGAACTTGCTACTGATCAAGGGATCAGTACCAGGTACCGATGGTGGTCTTGTCTTTATCCGTTCAGCTGCGAAGAAGGCAATCGTTGAAGCAGTTGTTGAAACGGTAGGTGCATAACCATGGCGCTAACAGTTGAAGTCAAGAACGCTGAAGGAAAGAAAGTTGGAAGCGTTGATCTTCCAGCAGAAATCTTTGATGCGCAGACAAATATTCCTTTGATTCACCAGGTAGTAACTGCACAACTTGCTGCTGCTCGCCAGGGAACTCAGAAGGCAAAGAACCGTGGAGAGACAAGCGGTTCAGGTAAGAAGCCTTTCAAGCAGAAGGGAACAGGTCGTGCTCGTCAGGGCTCTGTCCGTGCTCCTCTTCAGCGCGGTGGTGGTGCAGCACACGCTGTTCGTCCACGCGATTACGCACAGCGCACACCTAAGAAGATGATCGCAGCAGCACTTCGCGGCGTCCTTTCAGATCGTGCACGTAACGAGCGCATCCACGTGATCGACTCTGTAACAGGGGCTCCATCAACGAAGGCAGCACTTGCTGCAGTTCGTCAGTTCTCTGATCGCCGCCATCTCTTGGTTGTTGTTTCACGTAGCGAAGATGCGGCATGGCGCTCACTTCGTAACGCTGAAGACCTCCACCTTCTAGTTCCAGATCAGCTCAATGCTTACGACCTCCTTAAGAGCGATGATGTTGTCTTCTCAGAGGCAGCGATCAACGATTTTCTCAAGGCACGCGCTGCAGGCAAAGGTGCAAAGTCAGTAGCACGCGAGAGTGAGGTATCAGCATGAAAGATTATCGCGACGTACTCGTAGCGCCAGTTGTCTCTGAAAAGAGCTATGGCCTACTTGATGAAAATAAGTACACCTTTATCGTTGCACCAGATGCTAATAAGACTGAGATCAAGATCGCGGTTGAAAAGGTATTTGGTGTCAAAGTTCTCTCCGTCAACACAATGAACCGTGAGGGAAAGAATAAGCGCACACGTTTTGGTGATGGAAAGCGCAAAGACACAAAGCGAGCAATCGTTCATGTGGCCGCTGGCGACCGTATCGACATCTTTGGAGGCCCAGTTTCGTAAGGGCGACCTTACTGATTGGGACTTCTAGAAAAGGATCATCATGGCACTTCGTAAATTAAAGCCAACCACACCGGGCCAGCGCGGCGCGAGCGTTCCAGATTTTGCTGAAATCACTCGTACAACACCTGAGAAGTCATTGGTTCGTCCATTGCACTCAAAGGGTGGACGTAATAACGCAGGTCGCATCACAGTTCGTCACCAAGGTGGCGGTCACAAGCGTGCATACCGAGTTATTGATTTCACTCGCAACGATAAAGATGGTGTACCAGCAAAGGTCGCTCATATCGAATACGACCCAAACCGCACAGCGCGTATCGCACTTCTTCACTATGCAGATGGAGAGAAGCGTTACATCATCGCTCCTGTAAATCTTGAGCAAGGTGCAACAGTTGAGAACGGTCCTAAGGCCGATATCAAGCCTGGTAACAACTTGCCTCTACGTAACATCCCAGTCGGAACTGTTGTTCACGCAATCGAACTTCGCCCAGGCGGCGGAGCTAAGATCGCTCGTTCAGCAGGTGCATCAGTTCAGCTTGTTGCAAAGGAAGGCCCACTGGCTCAGCTACGTATGCCTTCAGGAGAAATCCGCAACGTAGATATTCGTTGTCGCGCAACTGTTGGTGAAGTTGGAAACGCAGAACAGTCCAACATCAACTACGGAAAAGCAGGACGTATGCGTTGGAAGGGCAAGCGCCCATCTGTTCGTGGTGTTGTTATGAACCCTGTTGATCACCCACACGGTGGTGGTGAAGGTAAGACCTCTGGTGGACGTCACCCAGTGACTCCATGGGGTAAGCCAGAAGCACGTACCCGTAAGAAGAAAGCATCAGATTCAATGATCGTCCGTCGTCGTAAGTCGAATAAGAAGCGGTAGGAGCCCTTATGCCACGTAGTCTCAAGAAGGGTCCATTCGTTGATGGACATCTGACCAAGAAGGTCGATGCCCAGAACGATGCCAATACAAAGAACGTGATCAAGACCTGGTCACGTCGTTCGATGATCATTCCATCAATGATCGGACACACAATTGCTGTTCACGACGGACGCAAGCATGTGCCGGTTTTTATCACCGAGGCAATGATCGGACACAAACTTGGTGAATTCGCACCAACACGTACATTCCGTGGACACGTCAAAGATGATCGGAGAGCAGCTCGTGGCTAATACACAAGATGCAACAGTCGCCAAGGCAGTATTGCGCGACATCCGCCACACACCACAGAAAGCTCGCCGCGTTATTGACCTTATCCGTGGACAGCGCGCCGATGAAGCTCTCTCAATCTTGAAGTTTGCTCCACAGTCAGCAGGCGCTGATCTGTACACACTTCTTAACTCTGCAGTTGCTAATGCAAAGCAGAAGAACCCTGCAATCCGTGATGCTTCAGAGCTCTGGGTTGTAGAAGCACTTGTAGACGAGGGCCGCACAATGAAGCGCTTCCGTCCACGTGCTCAAGGTCGAGGATTTCGCATCTTGAAGCGTTCAAGCCACATCACAGTAACTGTCAGCGATGTGAAGGAGACTTCAAAGTCAATTTCACGCACATCAACAAAGACTCAGACACGTAATCCAAAGCGTGCTGAAGATTCAGCGAAGGGAGCGACCAAGTAATGGGTCAAAAAGTTAACCCACACGGGTTCCGCCTCGGCATCACAACTGAATTCAAGTCACGTTGGTATGCAGATAAGTTGTACAAGGATTATGTGAAGGAAGATGTTGAGATCCGTCGCATGATGCAGAAGGGTATGGAGCGCGCAGGTGTTGCACGCATCGAAATCGAGCGCACACGTGATCGTGTACGTATCGACCTACATACAGCTCGTCCAGGAATCGTTATCGGTCGCCGCGGACAAGAAGCAGACATCCTTCGCCAGAAGCTGGAAAAGCTCACAGGCAAGCAAGTTCAGCTCAATATTCTTGAAGTGAAGAACCCAGAAATTGATGCACAACTCGTTGCACAGGGAATCGCCGAGCAGCTTGCTGCACGTGTCTCATTCCGTCGCGCGATGAAGAAGTCAATGCAGTCAGCGATGAAGGCTGGAGCACAGGGCATTCGTGTTCAGTGCGGTGGTCGTCTTGGTGGCGCTGAAATGTCACGTTCAGAGTTCTATCGTGAAGGTCGCGTTCCATTGCACACACTTCGTGCCGATATTGATTATGGCTTCTTTGAGGCACATACAACATTTGGTCGCTTGGGTGTAAAGGTATGGATCTACAAGGGTGAAGTTATTGGTTCACGCGCAGAGCGTGCTGAAAAGGCACTTGCAGAAGCACGCGCACCTAAGCCAGAGCGTCGCGGGCCACGTGCTCCACGTGCTCCACGTGGTGAAGTAACAACCACGCAAGCGGCACCAGCAACAGAAGCACCAGCTCTAGATGCTTCAACAGAGGGAGGCCAGGCGTAATGTTAATTCCACGTCGCGTTAAGCACCGCAAGCAGCACCACCCATCCCGTTCAGGGCGTTCAAAGGGTGGAACATCTGTGGCATTCGGTGACTTCGGTATCCAAGCTCTCGAGCCTGCATATGTAACTAACCGTCAGATTGAGGCAGCGCGTATTGCGATGACTCGTTATATCAAGCGTGGTGGAAAGGTATGGATCAATATCTATCCAGACCGTCCACTTACAAAGAAGCCTGCTGAAACTCGTATGGGTTCCGGTAAGGGTTCACCAGAGTGGTGGATTGCAAACGTAAAGCCAGGTCGTGTGATGTTTGAAATCTCAGGCGTTACAGAAGCGATCGCAACAGAGGCGATGCGTCTTGCTATCCACAAACTCCCAATGAAGTGCCGCGTCGTAAAGCGTGAGGAGGCATAAACATGGCGATTACAACAGAAGAACTACGCCAGTTGTCAGCTGATGAGCTACAAGCGAAGTTGCGTGAAGGTAAAGAAGAACTCTTTAACTTGCGTTTCCAAGCAGCTACCGGACAACTCGAAAGCCATGGCCGCCTTGGTGCAGTCCGTAAAGAGATTGCACGCATCTACACAATTATTCGTGAACGTGAGCTAGGAATTGGAGGCGCTGCATAATGGCTGACAAGACCGAAGATCGCGGTTTCCGTAAGACTCGTGAAGGCATTGTCGTGAGCGACAAGATGGATAAGACCATCACTGTTGAAGTTTCAGATCGTGTTTCACACGGTTTGTACTCAAAGGTTATGAGCCAGTCAACAAAGTTGAAGGCCCATGATGAGAAGAATGAAGCTGGTACCGGTGACCGCGTTCTGATTATGGAGACACGTCCGTTGTCTGCCACAAAGCGCTGGCGTCTAGTCCAGATCATCGAGAAGGCTAAGTAAGGGACGGGTGGAATAAAAAATGATTCAACAAGAATCGCGCCTACGCGTCGCCGATAACACAGGAGCTAAAGAACTTCTCTGTATTCGCGTTCTCGGTGGCTCTAAACGTCGCTATGCCGGTATCGGAGACATCATCGTATGTTCGGTTAAGGATGCAATTCCTGGCGGAACAGTGAAGAAGGGTGAAGTCGTTAAGGCTGTCATCGTTCGCACAGTAAAAGAA
>JBJTKU010000036.1:0-2782 GCA_046096605.1 Candidatus Planktophila sp.
TGTGCATATCCCCGAATACACAGAAGGAACATGGAATAACCACACACCTCGGCGTGAGCGTAAGTTGCTGGTTCATCTGCAAGAAATTCGGAAACTTCATGCACTCACAAAAGAAGGTGGCCTGACCCTTATACCTTTGCAGCTTTACTTTAAAGATGGAAAGGCAAAGGTCGAAATTGCCCTTGCTCGCGGAAAGAAAGCACACGATAAGCGGGCTTCTCTCAAGGAACGTCAGGATTCACGCGAGATTGAGCGAGAGATATCCCGGCGTAAGTCCGGCAAAGACTTCTGAAGTTACTTAGCCACTTCTGAGCACACCACTTCTGAGCACACCACTTCTCCGTGCGCCACTTCTCCGTGCGCCACTCGGTCACATACCAAGGAAACGTTTTCGTCAGGATATCTGCGTCTATCAGCAAGCAAAAAGTAGGAATTTTCGCGATGTCACGGTGGTTCTATACACTTAGAAGACAACTACATAGTGGCGATGCAAAACAGTCGGCGTTTATGGCGCTCAGGCGAGTGACTCATGAGATGGCGACATTGCTTTCCACACCCATGGGGGTGAACGGTCTCGACTTTGGCGGTTGAGATAGGGGAAGCGGGCCGAGGAAGCCGGAATGATCTCGTAAACCATGAAATCCGTGCACAACTAACTGCAGACAACAGTCGCAGTGATTTCGCACTAGCTGCATAAGCTAGTCCCAAATCCGTCAGCCCAGGGGCGCTCTCGCTCTGGAATCTGGCGTCGCTAGAGAGCTCTTCATCTACATAGCGTTGCGAATGTGTAGAGAGAACAGTTTCGCAAATGAGTTTGTCGAATACTCGTGTGTAAGAGATTCGGAACTGAGAAAACGTTAAACACACTACGCCCGTAGAAGCCCTATTTTGATTCCGAAGGACCCGGGTTCGATTCCCGGCACCTCCACCATGTTTTCCTATAGCTCGGATGCTCCAGGCGTTCCAGGAGTAGCACGCTTATTGAATTTTCCAATCTGATACTCCAATTTGATTGCGACTAAGTTGAAGGCCATTCCCGACATCACCATTAGCGATGCCATAAATGGAACACCTCCAAGTAGTACCTGAAAACCAAAGATCATTCCCACTGCTGCCAGGAGTGATATGAGAATTCTTCGAGCGTACCAGAGCGCAGGAACCTTAAGTGTTGCATTCCACACAGGATTAATTGTGAGCAAGATTCCTAGTGGCCCACTAAACATTACGACAGCAAGAATCAATGCAACGAGTAAGGCCAGTGATTCCATGAAATAGATAGTACTCGCCAACAGTTAATCGGGCAGGTATTCCCAGCCCTCAGGTACTGCGGCAAAGAGATACATGTCGACCTGACGCCCATCATCACGGGAGACTTTATTCTTCAGAAGTCCTTCGCGTTCATATCCAGCCTTCTCTAATAGCTTCTGTGATGCGAAGTTTTCTTTATCGACCAACGCCTCCACGCGCTTGAATCCAATCGAGGAGAAACCAAAGTCTGTAAGCATCTGAGCGGCAATTGTGGCGATGCCTTTACCGCGCATAGCTGCACTCATCCAATAACCCAATTCACCCACGCTATTTTTAACGTTTATCGAGTGGAAAGAGATTGTGCCTGCAAATACGCGGTCATCACCGTTTCCATATTCAATGACAAAGGGAAGTTCGCGTTGTGTACGAACTGATGCATCGACACGCTGCACATAATCAAGTGCATGAGCCATCGAATAGTCAGCACGAATCGCAGTAAAGCGGGGGATTAGTTCGTCTTGGCAACCATCAAAGACCGCCTGAGTATCGTCAAGATGTGGCTTGCGAAGAGTGATGAGGCCGCGAGTAAGTGTGGGGACTTCAGTAGGCCACCAGATCATTCAGGGAGCAACTAACCGATGAGCTCTGAGTCGTGCACTTTGCTCTGATCATGTGTGCATGAAAGGTTTGAGTCAAGGGCCGCGCAGCCATCACAGAGAAGAATTAATTGATGGCATGAAGCTGTATTGCAGTTTCTAAATTGATTTGTTGAAGCATCGCACTTCTCGCAGGTACCAATCACTTTAGCGTGATCAGAGAAATCGATCTTCATTCGTGCATCAAAGGTATAGAGAGAGCCTTCCCAGAGACCGTCATCACCGTAGGCATTACCGTATTTCACGATGCCACCATCGATTTGATATACCTCTTTAAATCCATTCTTGACCATTACAGCAGAGAGAATTTCGCAGCGAATTCCACCTGTGCAATAAGTGACCACAGGCTTATCTTTAATGTGATCGTACTTTCCGCTCTCAATTTCTTTTATAAAGTCACGTGATGTTGTTACATCAGGAATAATCGCATCCTTGAATTTGCCTATTTCTGCTTCAAAAGCATTACGACCATCGAAGAAGATAACCTCATCGCCACGTTCTTTGACTAGATCTTCAACTTGATCTGGGCGAATATGTATTCCACCACCAACGACGCCGTTCTCATCAACTTCGATGATATCTGGATCGCCGAAGGCAACGAGCTCGGGCTTAACTTTGATGGATAGGCGTGGGAATTCATTCCCAGTACCTTCAGACCACTTAAAAGCAATCTTTTTAAATCCTGGATACTCTCGAGTTTGGCGGACATACTTCTTAAGTGCAGCCATATCTCCACCGAGAGTTCCATTGATTCCATGCTTAGAGATAAGGATGCGGCCTTTAAGCCCTAGGGTTTGGCAGAGATTCTTCTGCCAAAGACGCATCGCATCGGGATCGTTAATCGGTGTGAAACCGTAATAGAGGATCACCTTATTGAG
>JBJTKU010000037.1:0-10147 GCA_046096605.1 Candidatus Planktophila sp.
ACTGCACATTATTTGGGTGCAGGCATAGCTTCACTCTGCGTGATTCTGGATCCAACAAGGGTTGTCATCGGCGGTGGCGTTGTTGATGCCGGTGAAATTCTCCTTGCACCTACACGAGAATCCCTTATTCGCCACATGCCATTTGCAGGCAAGCACCCTTATCCAGATATCGTGCCTGCAGAACTTGGAAATGATGCCGGCCTAGTGGGGGCTGCAGATCTCGCTCGTCTATAGCCTTTACTTCTCGCTGGGGTAGATCAAACCGATTTGGCGACGAATCTCATCGAGAGAACCCATAATTTCGATGCTCTCATCCGGAGTCAGGATGGGTGAGCTCTTCTCACCACTTCGCACAACTCGCTCAAATTCTCGCGCTTGTTCGCGAAGGCCGTGGCCTTTGTAGCTACTTGGATATTCGGTTGTGGTTCCATCATGCATGATTACCCGGAAAGACGTTGGATTGTAGAAAGTACGATCTATCTCGATCTTGCCTAAAGTTCCACAAATTGTTGCTCGACATGGTGTTGAGACCATCATCGTTGAGGTAAGAATTGCTTGTGCACCTGATTTGTAATTGAAAATAGCGGTCGAACCTGCATCAACTCCTTTGTCGGTAAAGGTTGCAGATGCCGTAATCACATCAGGCTTACCTAAAACCATATGCGCAAACGAAATTGGATAGATACCAAGATCTAGGAGCGCACCGCCACCGAGAGAAGGCTCCCAGTGACGTGGATTGGCATAGTCGGATAGTCGCTGTCCGTGATCTGCCTCAACCGCCCAGATATCACCTAAAATTCCAGTAGCAAGGATCTCTCGCACCTTATGCATGTGCGGTAAAAAGCGTGCCCACATCGCTTCCATCAACGCAACTCGATTGGCTTCTGCCGCCGCCTTCATCTGCACCGCCTCGGCTGCATTAATAGTAAAAGGCTTCTCGCACAAGACAGGCTTGCCAGCGTTGAGAGCCAAGATTGTATTACTTACATGGTAGGGATGAGGAGTTGCTACATAGATAGCATCCAATGTTGGATCAGAAACTAAATCTTCATAGCTGCCATAAGCTGCGCAACCGGGAAATTCTGTTGCAAATGCCTGCGCGCTCTCGAGCGAACGCGAACCAACTGCGGCGACAATGTGGTTATTAAAGTAGGAGAGATCTCGAGCGAATGCCTGAGCAATACCACCACTTGCAAGAATTCCCCAGCGAAAATCTGTACTCATACTTGTGCTCCATCATCATCGAGGCCGGAATTATCCGAACGTGGGTTATCTTTCCATCTCTTAACAGCTTTGATGCTATCTGTAAATAATTTTCTTAGCGTAATTTTCGGAGGTTGTGGGGGAGCAAATCTCTCTTCATCAGGAACGCGATCGAGTTCATCAAGATAGGAGGTAGGTGCGCTCTCATCGAGAGACAATCCTGCGACGAGAGCGTTGAATTTCTCATCAATGAGATCTTTCTCATCGTCGCCGGGATTCTGGGCTGATTTAGGGTCATCGGCTGCAGATGCCATGCTTTATATAAGCACAAAGTGGGCTAATTGAGTAGAAAGGAGTTAAATTAAGAACATGAACAATCTGCCCTACGGCACGTTGCGCGCCTTTTTGACGCCATTTCTCATGATCCTTTTTCGCCCCAAGGTTAAAGGGCTACGTAATGTCCCAGCTTCTGGACCATTGATTATTGCCTCCAACCACCTCTCCTTTAGCGATTCAATTTTTATGCCACTTGTAGTACCTCGCAAGGTTACATTCCTTGCAAAGAGTGAGTACTTCACCTCTCCTGGCCCAAAGGGTTTACTGAAGAAATTAACTTTTATCGCTCTTGGTCAAGTTCCCGTCGATCGCTCTGGTGGTCGCCGCAGTGAAGCTGCTCTCATTACCGGCCTACAAGTGTTAGCCGAGGGTAAGTGTATTGGAATTTATCCAGAAGGAACTCGATCACCAGATGGTCGACTTTATAAGGGACGTACCGGTATCGCTCGCCTTGCTATTGAATCCGGTGCACCGATAGTTCCAGTTGCAATGTTTAATACAGAAAAGATACAACCTACCGGCCAGGTTGTTCCGAATATTAAACGAGTCGGAATGACCTTTGGCGAGCCGATGTACTTCGACGGCGATTCAACAGATCTGCAATACCTTCGCGAAGTCACCGATAAAATTATGAGTCGAATTCAGGAACTTTCCGGTCAAGAGTATGTTGATCAGTATGCGGTCAAGGCTAAGAAGTCGGGCGAGACAAAAAACGATGAAGAGAGTGACTAACTTTTAACGTTATCTTGATTGCAGTTCTGCCAACTGATTTAAATAATTGCAGGTGGGGCAATTCTCGCCTGCTTCAGGCAACTCTCCTTCGATGACTGCGATGAGCTCTTCCAGAAGCGCAGCAAATTGTGCGCTATCTCGTTTGACTGGAAGATAGTGCTGGGTTACTCCAAAACCATGTGCCCCACTTGCAGTTTCAGTAATTCCGTTGAGTTTCCACACCAAAAGCCCCATGGTTGTGACCGAAAAAGGTTTACCACGATCAGGATTTTCTAAGGCATGGGCATATGCCTCAAGCTGAGGAGAGTAGAAGGCTGCATTATCGCGATCAGAGTCAGATACCTTGCAATCAATAATTCCCACTGTGCCATCTTCATAATGAGCCAGAAGATCGTAAATACCAAGTATCTTCCATTGCGTTTGGCGGCCACTGATTATTAGTGGGGCTGACTTAACCCATTGACCCCATTGCTTAACAACACCTGCAGGTAGCGATGGATCTAAATCTTGCATCGATGCGCGTCGGAAGTGCTCTTCCTGCGCGTCGGCCAAAGGTTTAACTAATGGAAATTGGCCGGGCATTGTCACTTTAAACCAATACTTGATCCAAAGACATCTTTTGCATGTAGACAGACCAAAAGTCAGGTCAGATGGCGCGATTGTGTCGCGAGCCGGTTTTTCAGGACGAGTAATTTTCATCGTTGTCATGGCGCGATTAAATCACGAGCAGCCGTTGCAATCACGAGAATACCCAGAATCATGATGACAACCCCACCCATGGCGCGAAGAAATATCAATCGCTTTGCGTCAGCTGCCAACCAGGTGCGAGCAGTGCCTGCCAAGAGTCCCCATGTTGAATCGAGAAAGAAGGCGACAATGGCAAAGATGGCACCCATTAATAAAAGTTGTTGTGAGATGTTGCCTTGATCTTTATCTACAAATGGCGGTAGCACTGCTGCAAAGAAGACGATTCCTTTAGGGTTAAGTGCGCCAACCCAAAATCCATCGCGAACACAATGCCAGAGTGTGGGTTCAGAGGTGTCTACAGCCGATGACATATCTTGCGCATGAGCTGCACGTTTTCTCCAGGCATCGATACCAAGATAGAGAAGATAGAGGCCGCCACCCCACTGCACCGCTGCGTAGAGAAGATCAGAGCGGGAGAGAATGGGGCCAAAGCCAAGTGCAACAACAGCCGAAAGGGTGAGTGCTCCTGTTGCATTTCCGAGCACTGTCAGAACTGCTACTCGTCGTCCCCACGAAATCGCTCGGGCGATGACAAATAGAACGCTGGGACCGGGGGCTAGGACAATTGCAACTGTTGCGATGAGGTATTCGCCAATTCGCGAAGGAACTACGAACCCCCAAATATTCACTTTCTAATCATAGAGAACAATTCACAAAAGTTAAGGCCCCGAAAGTATCTTCGGGGCCTTAACTTTTACTGTTTAGAGATTACTTGCCGCGTGCTTTAGCGATGGCGTGAAGCAAGTGATATCCAATTACTGCAACCAAAGTTGCATTGACGATACCTGTGAAGGTGTAGTCACCCTTTGTCCATGAGTAATCAGCAATACCGATAATCAGAGACGATGCAACAACAAGGAGATTAATTGGATTTGCAAAGTCTGAACGACCTTCAATCCAAATACGCGCTCCGAGTACACCGATCATTCCGAATAGTGCTGTACCTGCTCCACCGAGAGCTCCCAATGGTGTTGCAGCAAGGACTGCACCAAACTTTGGAGAGAGTGAGAGAAGGATTGCACCAACGCCTGCCACCCAATATGCAGCTGTTGAGTAGACGCGACTAGCGGCCATAACGCCGATGTTTTCGGCATAGGTTGTTGTTCCAGAACCTCCACCTGCACCTGCAAGTGTTGTTGCAACGCCATCTGCCATGAGCGCGTTACCCATCTGGTCATCAAGATCTTTGCCTGTCATTGCAGCCACTGCCTTGACGTGTCCTACGTTCTCGGCGATCAATACGAGAACAACTGGGAGGAAGAGAATCATGATATTGAATTTGAAGGTTGGGGTTTCAAATGCAGGGGCTGCAACCCACTTAGCGGCTTTGATTCCATCTGTATTTACATATCCGAGGACAAGGGCAGTGATGTAACCAATTGCAAGTCCGAGGAAGATACTGATGCGACCGATCATTCCGCGTGAGAAAGCGGTGAGAAGTCCGATTGAAACAAGTGTGATGATTCCAATCATCGTTGCATGTGGATCAACAACTTTTCCACCAACAAGACCCTGGAAGTTATTCTTTGCCGCTCCTGCAAGGTTAAGTCCAATCACCATGACGATTGCACCTGTAACGACAGGTGGCATCAATGTATTGATCCATCCGATTCCAGCTGCACGGACAACGAGTCCAACTAGGATGAGAACTACTCCAGTGAAGACGATGCCACCAAGTGCACCTGCCATGCCGCCACCTTCTGCACCCATCGCAGCAAAGATTGGTCCAAGGAAGGCAAAAGAAGAGCCGAGATAACTTGGAACTTTATTCTGGGTGATGATCAGGAAGAGGAGTGTTCCGATTCCTGAGAAGAAGAGAGTGGTTGTTGCAGGGAAGCCTGTAAGAATCGGTACAAGGAATGTAGCGCCGAACATCGCAGCGATGTGCTGCAAGCCAAGGCCGATGGTAAATGGCCAACTCAGACGCTCGTCTGGGGCTACAACCTCTCCAGATTTGATGGACGAGCCATCGCCATGGAGTTTCCATGTAAATAGTGACACGTAGTTTTCCTTCCTCGAATACCGCCCGAAGTGGCGCAGCAGGCCAGGATGACCAGTTAAAAGGGTAGAACTATGTTCTGGATAACTCTGGGGTAGCGCCTCGGCGAGTCGGAATGGTTCAGAGTTGCCATCGGGAGACCTATCGGATTCAATAGCGTCCTATATATCGAATCGATATATAGGACGCAGCATAAATCGGATCTCCATCGAGAGATGAATAAGGGGAAGTAGCCATGCGCTCACGTTCGGAGTCTTTGGAGTTTGCCCTCCTTGGCCTGCTCGCACAGAGTCCACTTCACGGATACGAACTTCGCAAGCGCATCAGTGCAATATTTGGCCCTTTCCGCGCACTCTCATTCTCTGTCCTCTACCCACAACTTCGTCGAATGCTGGAAGCGGGGTTAATTAAAGAGACAGCAGCAGATGCCGGTTCTCGTCGCTCACGAATTGTCTATGCCATCACCGAAAAGGGAAATGAGCGATTTGTAGAGCTAGCCGAGAGCGTTAACTCAGAGGCATGGGAAGACGATGGATTTGAAATCCGTTTTGCATTTTTTAGTCCAACATCGACTAAGAACAGAATCAGAATTCTTGAGGGGCGTCACCGTCGACTTCAAGAGAAGGCAGAGATGCTGCGAGTTGAACTCGAGCGCTCTCCTTCAGGTATCGATAAATATCTAGAAGAGTGGCGCCGCCATTCGTTGGAATCGGCTATGCGAGAGATCGCATGGCTTGAAGACATGATCAAAACCGAGAGGAAATAGAGTGAAAATCACAACTGGAAAAGGCGACATCCGTGTTGCCATCGTTGGAGTAGGAAACTGCGCCAACTCATTGGTACAAGGAGTTACTTACTATAAGGACGCTGCTGCTGATCAAGAGATCCCAGGTCTCATGCATGCAACAGTTGGCGCTTATCACATCAGCAACGTCAAGTTCGTCGCCGCCTTCGATGTAGATGCGAAGAAAGTCGGCCTAGACCTCGCAGATGCAATCTGGGCGAGTGAGAACAACACAATCAAATTTAGCGATGTCGCAAAGACTGGCGTAGAAGTGCTTCGTGGAGTTACACACGATGGCCTCGGTCGCTACTACCGCGAGACAATCACAGAATCAACAGCTGCTCCAGTGGATGTTGTTGCAGTCCTAAAGGAGGAGCAAGTTGATGTTCTCATCTGCTACCTTCCAGTTGGATCAGAAGATGCAGCAAAGTTCTATGCACAGTGTGCAATTGATGCAGGATGTGCATTTGTTAACGCACTTCCAGTCTTTATCGCTTCAGACCCAACATGGGCTAAGAAGTTCGAAGATGCAGGTCTGCCAATCGTTGGAGATGACATCAAGAGTCAGGTTGGTGCGACAATTACACACCGCATTATGGCAAAACTCTTCCAGGATCGCGGTGTTCACCTAGATCGCACTTACCAGCTCAATGTAGGCGGAAACATGGACTTCAAGAACATGCTTGAGCGCGATCGCCTTGAGTCCAAGAAAATCTCAAAAACCAACTCTGTTACTTCACAGCTCGATCACGACATGGGTGATAAGAATGTTCACATCGGACCTTCTGATTACATCCCATGGCTCGATGATCGTAAGTGGGCTTACGTTCGACTCGAAGGTCGCGCATTTGGAGATGTCCCATTGAACCTTGAATACAAGCTCGAAGTATGGGATTCACCAAACTCAGCTGGCGTAATTATCGATGCGCTTCGCTGCGCAAAGATAGGTCTTGATCGCAAGATCGGTGGAGCACTTCTCTCACCATCGTCATATTTTATGAAGACACCTCCTGTTCAGTACACAGATGAACAGGCACACGATAAGACCGAAGCGTTTATCGCAGGAACACTTGATCGTTAATTACACTCTCTCTCGGTAATTAAAACGCCCGGCCTGCTTACGCAGACCGGGCGTTTTTCTTAACCCCTCACGGAGAGTTGAGGGTTAGATCGTCGCATCCTTAGGAGTGCGACGAAGATGGATTAACCCCGCTATAGATAGCAATAGCATTAATACGCCACCAACTATCGCTGCAATTGCTGCATATCCTGCGATTACACCAAGAGTTCCGAACGCATATGCCTCAAGAAGCATTCCACGCAAAGTGTTTCCCATAAAAAGGGTTTGACGCAGTTCTCCATATTTGGCAATTTCTTCGGGTGTTCCGGTCCCACCTCGAACCATTCCCATATATTTACCAGAGACTTCTGAGTAAGTCATCGGGACTCCAGCCACTGCGATTGCTGAAGCTTTCATATGTTCCCAAATATAAAGATCTGAGTAATCGCGAGCCATCTCTCCAGTTGTAACTTTCTGCTCTGCCCACTTGGCTAGCTGATCTTTTGTTGCTTCAGGCATAGCCTCTACTGCAGGGAATGAGATGTTCTGATTTTCTAGTTGACTCTTGACTGAGTCGTTTGCAAATGTCGCTCCCCAGTTGAGTAGACTTGCTGCGACAAAAAGAAAGATCGCAAGTGCAAATCCGACTGAGGTGACAAATCCATCAAATGTACGACGTTTCATTTAACTCTCCTTGGTGCGCTTACTTGTTAAGCACAATCCAAGTAGACTGCAAATTGCAATTACACTAACGAGATTATGTTAGTGTTAGCACTCACCACGACTGAGAGAGAGTTAGCACTCATTCAAAATGACGATTGCAGAGCGTGTTGCCATCTGCGTCTATTTCAAAATGAGAGCAGGGAACATTAAGGCGATCAAATGCTGCATCTCCGTAGTGAGTGCGAAAAGCCAGGGCTAAGAGAACCCGTACATTGGTATCGCCATCGGACTTAATGTTAAAGACCCGAGCGGCTCGACTGACGGTGTTTTCGATTACCTTTTCAGTATGTGAAGTTTCCTTTGCGATCGAAGCATTCGATTTACCCTCGCAGACCAAGCCAAGAACGAGTTGTTCAAAAGGTGTAAGTTCACGTTGGGCGATGGTGATATCTGTGGCCATTCCTACTAACCATCCTCTCCGGTAGGTTGTGTCTCTATTCTCCTCCTTTTTCTATCCGTTTTGAGGTAACCTCTACTAATGAGTAACATCACAACAAAGACAGATGGCAGCGTTCTAACCATCACTTTCGATCGCCCCGAGAAAATGAACGCACTGACGCGAGATATGTATGCCGACCTTGCGCGTGCCCTCAATGAAGCCGCAGGTGATTTTTCAGTAAGAGCGGTAATTCTTACCAGCGAAGGTAGCCATTTCACCGCTGGCAATGACATTCGAGACTTTATGGAGCACCCTCCAACGTCTGAAGATTCAACTGTTGCTGCATTCTTGGGAGCGATTCTTGAATTTCCAAAGCCGCTTATTGCAGCGGTAAAAGGTAATGCGGTAGGGGTTGGCACCACAATGCTCTTGCACTGCGATGTTGTAGTGGCAGATCCCGGTGCCCAATTTTCGATGCCTTTTGTTTCTTTAGGTCTGGTTCCCGAGGCTGGTTCCAGTTTGCTTTTCCCAGCCCTTGTTGGATATCAGCGCGCCGCGAAGATCTTTATGACGGGAGAAACCTTTTCGGCAGAAAGTGCCAAAGAGATGGGATTAGTCGCAGAAATTTCTGCAGATCCAATAGTTGAGGCGATGAAGATTGCAGCGCAGATTGCAGCTCAACCTCCGACAGCGGTCATCAACACTAAGGCCCTCATAAAGGCAAGCAAACACGATGCGGTGGCTGCTGTGATGAAGGCAGAATTTGAATTATTTTCACTTGCCCTCACTTCGGAGGAAGCAATGCAGGCTTTTATGAATTTCATGGCCAAAAAAGCTGCCGATAAAGAAAAGAGCGAAAAGTAATGACGATTTCAGGAAACTTACAAGGTAAGAAACTCTTTATCACCGGTGGCTCGCGCGGTATCGGTTTAGCAATCGCGCTACGCGCAGCAGCAGATGGTGCCAGCATTGCTATTGCGGCAAAGACAGCTGACCCCAATCCAAAGCTGCCTGGCACTATCTTTACCGCGGCCAAGGAGATTGAAGCCGCTGGGGGAGTAGCACTACCTATTCAATGCGATATCCGAGATGAAAACCAGATTGCGGAGGCAGTTGCCAAAACCGCCTCTGAGTTCGGTGGAATAGATATCTTGATCAACAATGCTAGTGCGATCAATTTAACTCCGACCCTTGCAACTCCAGCAAAACGATTTGACCTCATGTTTGATGTCAATGTACGCGGAACATTCTTAACGTCTCAGGCTGCCCTACCTCATCTCAAAGAGAGTGCGGCTGCAGGACGCAACCCGCATATTCTCACTTTGTCACCACCTCTATCAATGAAGGCAAAGTGGTTTAAAAACCATGTGGCCTACACAATGGCTAAATATGGAATGTCCATGTGCGTACTAGGCATGGCAGAGGAATTTAAGCGCGAAGGCATTGCAGTCAATGCGCTCTGGCCTCGCACTGCAATCGATACTGCAGCCTTACAGATGATTCCGGGAGTTGACACAGCCGCCTGCCGCACGCCTGAGATTCTCTCTGATGCCGCGTACGTAATTCTTAATCGCAACGCGAAAGAGAATTCTGGAAACTTCTATGTCGATGATGAGGTTCTTGCCAGTGTTGGAGTTACCGATCTCGAGAAATATTCAGTGGTGCCAGGCACTAAAGATTTCCTTCTCGATTTCTTCTTAGATTAAGATCTATCTATGTTGATTGCTCAAGAACCATTTGGAATGTTGGCTGGCTTGCCGCTACATCCTTTGTTGGTTCATAGTGCCGTCGTCTTGGTTCCGTTGGTTGCAGTTGGTGCGTTAGTAATGTCCTACTTGCCAAGTTTTTCTCGTCGCCACGGCAAGCTAATTTTGGGCCTTGCTATCGTTGCTCAAATCAGCGTTTTTCTCGCCAAAATTAGCGGCGAAGCATTTGCACAGATTCTTAATAAAAACGTTGAAAAGCATGCCCAGCTCGGAGAGGTCGCACCTTTCATCACAATTCCAATGGTGGTCTTGATCTATCTTCGCTGGAGAATGGATCGATCTGGCTCATCTTTTGGTTCAGTGGTAATCAGACGATTGACTTCTGTAGCCCTCGTTATCGCCTGCCTTGCCAGCCTCGTCGTTATTTTTCTTGTGGGTCACTCTGGTGCTGCGTCGGTGTGGGGTTGGATCGATAAAC
>JBJTKU010000038.1:0-2773 GCA_046096605.1 Candidatus Planktophila sp.
GGATCGGTACCAAAGGTTGTGAAGGTAACCCCTGATAACAAGTACATTCTTGTGAGTAATTGGTGCTCATATACAGTGACCGTGATTTCAGTTGAATCTGGCAAGACGGTAGAGAACATCAAAATTGGACGCTATCCACGCGGTATCGCAATCACAAAAGATAGCCAGTACGCATACGTAGCAGAGATGGGTGGATCCGGAGTCCACCGCATCGATCTGCGCGATTTCTCAAAGACATTTATCCCTGTGGGTACAAATCCTCGCGCGATCGTTCTCTCGCCTGACGAGAAAACTCTCTATGTAACTCTCAATATCTCTGGAAAAGTCGCAGCATGGGATCTCGAGAAAAATAAGTTAATCAAGTCTGTAACGACTGGAAAGGCGGCACGAAGTCTTGATATTTCTGAAGATGGATCAGTGCTCTTCGTCGTTAATTTTGGTAGCGGAACCATGTCAAAGGTACGTGCTTCAGATATGAAATTAATTCAGACAATTAAAGTATGTAATGAGCCGATCGGGATCACCTTTGACGTTCCATCTCAAAACACATGGGTTGCCTGTTATGGTGGTTCGATTAAGGTGTTGTCGAATTAACTGTTGCGGTTTCTGTAACGACTTGAAGCGGAGCTGCAACTCTTCCCAAATAACGATCAAGAGTCTCACGTGCGATTTCAGCAGCAGAGTATGTACGAGATAATTTATCGGCAATCACAACGAAGATATATTCACGATCGCCAGATTCGATATATCCAGCCAAACTGACTGTTCCATTTAACGATCCGGTCTTGGCATGCACAAGACCGACCGCTTGAGGCGCGGTATCTAAAAATCTCTCATTGAGAGTCCCATTGATTCCACCATCTGGAAGGCTCTCGACAATCGCTTCGTACTGTGGGTTCTTATAAATCGTCACCAGAAGATCTCCAAGTAATCGCGCAGTAAGTCGATTATCATGAGATAGGCCGCTGCCATCTTTTACAACTAGTTTTGATGAATCGATATTCATCTCAGCAAGAACGCTTTTATACACCTGGCTGATGCCTTCAGCGTTAGGTGAAAAACCAGCAGCCTTTGCCGCAAGACGCGATAAACGCTCTGAAAGCACGTTATCACTCCATTGCATAAAGAAGTGTGTCATCTCATGAACGCTTGGGGAAATGCTATTCATCACCGGCTCAGAGATTAAATTCTGCGCTTCTAAAGCTGATACCGGTTTAACAATTGCATAGACCTTGCGGGTCTTGAGATAAACCTTCATATTCTTGGCTTCGCTGTCGTAGATGCCATTGTAATAAATTGTCATCTTCTTTACTGGTGCGCCCGCCTGAGCTTCAAGTTCAACATGTGCGCGATATGCCAGATACTTCAACGATGTTTGGCCAAGTCGCTCGGCATTGCTTGCGCTAAAGGTTGCCCAAGGATCCATATCGCCTTGGATAACAACAGAAGCTGGCTTATCTGATAACGCTAGAGAAGTTTGAAATCTCATTTCAGGGTCTAGATAGCGTGCTACTGAAACGCCAGCCAAGAGTTTGAGCGTTGAAGCCGGTTTACGCATTGCGTAGGAATTGGATTCAAAGACTATTTCACGAGTGCTAGCATCGATCAGAATCACAGATGGATTTTTTAATTTTGGATCCGCGGCTAACTTTGAAAATACAGTAGATGCACGAATCGGATCAAAGGCTGAAACAGGTGCGGTAACCAGCGCACTTAGCATCAGGGCAGCAATAACTGCCGCAATGATCTTCTTCATGGGGTGTTCTATCTACCAAAGATAGGCAAGGAGAATGTTGGTGATGGTTAATAAGAACATCGCTGTAAATGTTCGATCTGTGAAGACTTTTTTCTTAAGGCTGTTGTAGCCGATAACTAGAATCGCAAGGGCCACTAAGAACTTAATGCCAATCTTCATATGATTGATTTCGTTATCGTGGCGTGCAGACCATGTTCCGACCATGACGATTCCAGCCACGAGAGCTGTGGCCGCGCTATGAAGAACGCCAGGATTGAGGGCTCGTGGAGATTTCTTGTAGGACACAATCAAGAGTGCAAGAACGCCAATGATTGAGAGCATGTGGATCGAAAATGCGATGTAGAAAACTGCCTTCATAATGACTCCAATAAATAGCCTCGTTTGCGAATACGCTCTCCTAGTTTAGGGTGAACTCATGGAAATCAAGACGCCTGCGACGATTGGACCTGGTGAGTTTTTCCCAGTTGTAGGCGTTGGACCGCATGAGAAGCCGTGGCCAACTGGAGACCAATACGATCCTGAATTACTTGAAAAGGGCGATAGAAGAAATGTCTTGGATAAGTATCGCTACTGGTCAGTTGAAGCAATCGTTGCAGATCTCAACACCAAACGCCACGGATTGCAGATTGCAATCGAGAATTGGCAGCACGATCTCAATATTGGATCAGTTGTTCGCACGGCAAATGCGTTCAACGTAAGTGCTATACATATTGTCGGCAAGCGAGATTGGAATAAGCGGGGTGCGATGGTGACAGATCGCTATCTCACTGTCATTCATCACCCGACCATCGCTGACTTCGCCTCATGGTGCAGAGAAAATAATCTGCCAATTATTGGAATTGATAACGTGCCATCATCTAAGCATCTTGAAGGTGCGCAACTTCCTGAAAAGTGTGTACTGCTCTTTGGGCAAGAAGGAGCAGGAATGTCCGATGAGGCCATTGCTGTCTGTGAGGTCTTGTATGCCATCGAACAATATGGCTCGACTCGTTCTATGAATGCATCGGCTGCAGGTGC
>JBJTKU010000039.1:0-4545 GCA_046096605.1 Candidatus Planktophila sp.
TGATGAAGCACTTCTTGAAGTTTCAACCGACAAGGTAGATACCGAGATTCCGTCACCTGTTGCCGGAACTCTTATTGCTATCGATGTTGCAGTTGATTCCACCGTTCCTGTCGGAGCACGCCTTGCAGTAATCGGAACAGCTGGTGCTACACCTACTCCCGTTGCTCCCCCAGCTGCTGCTCCAGTTGTTGCCGCACCAGTTGTGGCGGCACCGGTTGCCGCTCCGGTGGTTGCCGCTCCGGTTGCTCCTATGACTCAGCCACAAGATTCTTATGTCACTCCGATTGTGCGAAAGCTTGCATCAGATCTCGGTGTCAACCTTGCAACAGTCAAAGGCACCGGAATCGGAGGACGAATTCGTCGTGAAGATGTCGAAGCCGCTGCAAAACCAGTCGCTGCTGCAGTATCAACATCTGCCGCGCAATCTGCTCCTCGCGTAGCAGCGCCAGTTGCTGCATCACCTCTTCGTGGAACTACAGTGACTATGTCTCGACTACGTAAGGTAATCGCCGCGCGCATGGTCGAATCTCTTGCCGTTTCGGCTCAACTGACAACAGTTATTGAGGTAGATGTAACAAAAATTGCTCGTTTGCGCGATCGCGCAAAGGCATCTTTTGAAGCGCGTGAAGGCGTCAAGCTCTCATTCCTTCCGTTCTTTGCCGTTGCAGTCTGTGAAGCGCTTAAGCAGCATCCAGTTCTTAACTCTTCTGTCGAAGGCGATCAGATCATCTACCATGGCGCAGAGCACTTAGGCATCGCAGTCGATACCGAACGTGGATTACTTGTTCCTGTCATTGCAAATGCCGGCGATCTAAACATGGGTGGTGTTGCTCGCAAGATTGCAGATCTTGCAGCGCGTACTCGCGACAATAAAGTTAATCCAGATGAACTCAGTGGTGGAACATTCACACTTACCAACACTGGTTCACGTGGTGCGCT
Organism: Candidatus Planktophila sp.; assembly: GCA_046096605.1. Classification (GTDB taxonomy): domain Bacteria; phylum Actinomycetota; class Actinomycetes; order Nanopelagicales; family Nanopelagicaceae; genus Planktophila. The sequence goes on from JBJTKU010000039.1 coordinate 940, forward strand.
TTTTGATACACCGATTATCAATCAGCCACAGGTAGCAATTTTGGGACTTGGGGCTGTTGTTAAGCGTCCAATGGTTGTTCGCGGTGAAGATGGCGGAGAGACAATTGCGATTCGTTCCATGGTCTACCTCGCTCTTTCATATGATCACCGAGTTGTCGATGGCGCAGATGCTGCGCGCTTCCTTGTCACTCTGAAAGATCGCCTCGAAGGTGGATCATTCGAATCTGATCTAGGTCTCTAATGTCTGCCCTCCCTCAGCGCATAGCTATTACTGGCGCATCTGGGCTTATTGGTAGCGCCCTGGTAGGTCATCTCAAGAGCGAAGGACACACCGTCCAGCGCCTTGTTCGCCGCCTTCCAGTATCTGCCGATGAAATTCAATGGGATCCGGCAACAGGTTATGTAGATACAGATGCCCTTTCTGGCGTAGATGCCGTCATTCACTTGGCAGGTGTTGGCGTAGGCGACAAGCGCTGGAGCAAAAAATATAAAGCGGCAATCCTTAATTCTCGACTTCTTGGAACTGAAGCAATTGCAAAAGCTGTTGCAGAAGTCAAACCACAAGTTTTTATAAGCGCTAGTGCAATTGGATGGTATGGCGAATCTGGAAATCGCGCAGTCGTTGAAAGTGATCGTGTAGGTGATGATTTTCTCGCAGCAGTTTGTCGCGAGTGGGAAGGTGCTGCAGATCTTGCAACGGGAGTTCGCACAGTAAAACTTCGCACTGGTCTTGTCCTCGATCCAACGGGTGGTGCCCTCGGAAAGATGCTCCCGCTCTTTAGATTCGGTCTTGGTGGAAAACTTGGATCAGGCAAACAATGGTGGTCTTGGATCACACTTCACGATGTGATTCGCGCTATTACCTTTGCTTTGGAAAATCCAATCGAAGGCCCAATCAACCTTACTTCGCCAAATCCGGTTAGTAACCAGGAATTTACTGCAGCCCTCGCTCGCGCCATGCACCGTCCGGCGCTCTTTCCAGCTCCTGCTATCGCCCTCAAGATAGTTCTGGGCGGTTTCTCTTCAGAAGTCTTGGGTTCAAAGAAAGTTATTCCCCAGAAACTTATCGAGGCAGGATTCACATGGGATTACCCCCATCTGACATCGGCACTTGAAGTGCTTATAGAGAATTAATTAATTCCAGAGCGGCAAGACGACCTGATTGAAGTGCACCGTTTTGCGAAGGTGCAGTTAAATAATCGCCCGCTCGCCAAATACCCGGTGATACCTGTAACGACTGCGCATGTGATTTACCCGGAGCAAAGAGCGGTAGCGAATTTTTAATGTCATATTTGGCAACCAGCTCCCAATCTGCTGTATCTACCTGCCATATGAGAGCCAGATGACGGCGCACCTCCGACTCGGAGGCATGACCGATTGTTGTACTAGATAAAAGTAACTTGCCGTCAGGTGCACAATCAGGAATCAGTCGTGAAAGTGCTAGTGAATTAACTATCGGACCTCTACCTTGGCCATCAATTCGTAAGCAGGCATCAAAAGAGCCATCATCTGATGTCGAGTGATACCAAGTTGTACAACCAACATCTTGACCGACATCTTCGATATCAAGTAACTGAGCCGCAGTGGTTTGATCTGTTGCAACGATAATCGCGCGGGCCGAAATCTCACCGACGGATGTGATTAGCAAACCTTCGGAGACTGCATTAACTTGAATCCCAGTTTCGATAGTGCTGACATGCTGGGCTAACGCTTTGGTGAGTGCACCAGCTCCGCCTGCAGGAAGACCTGGGGCGCCACTTATGAAACTCTTGATAATTTCGCGACCTGCTATTGCATCCACTCGTGCAGGATCGGCTAGAAATACTCCAGTAAGGAATGGCTTCAGAACTCTGGTGTAGAGACTTCCGCAACCAGCTGCGGCAAGCTCACTCTCAACATTTGATCCTTGTTTAGATTTCATGAAGAGATACTTGAGAAAGGCAATCTTTTCAATAATGCTTCCTGATTTGCCGTTAAAGGCAGAGAGAAAATATCTCCGTGGATCACCTAACCGGATGACAGTGCCATCAAGTGCGATATCGACACATCGTGGCGCAGATACGAAATCAATCTCGTCTACGATGTTGAGAGATCGCAACTCCGGGTAATTGGCGTTTATGAGCTGAAAGCCTCGATCGAATCTATAGCCATTGATTTCATCGCTTTGCACGCGACCGCCCACAGTTGTGCCTGCCTCAAGCATGCACACTTCCAAGCCTGCATCGATGAGAGTTTTTGCAGCGCTCAGCCCTGCCAATCCTGCGCCTACGACAACAATGGGAAGAGCGTTATCGGACACTTATTTCACGAGCCTTATCGATGATCTGTGCGACGCGAAGTGCATCATGTAGTGAAACTGGGGCTGCTCCCCCGGTCTCAATTGCCTGTGCAACCAATGTGTAGAAGGCTGCATAATTTCCGGAAACACTTTCAACTTCGATCTGCTCGTTTCCGCGATGGATAAAAGCTTCATTGATCATCGGTGTTGCCCATTTGCCGCCCATGGGAATCTCGCCACGACGTAGGGCATCTTCTTGCGGATCGAGTTCGTTGATGACGAGTGCCCCTTGTGAACCAAGTAAGCGAACGCGTGGACCAGGTGCACCGCTAATCGCCGATGCTGCCAGATATGAATCGACTCCAGATTCATGCTTCAAGGTCACAGTGACGTCATCATCTGCGCCTCCGCGAATTGAACGCACGCTTGCGCTGACTACCTCTGCAGGACCAAAGTAATCCAACGCTGTTGAGATCAGATGAGATTGCAGATCAAGAAGTAGCCCTCCGCCTTCTTCTGGCGAGAGATTCTCTCTCCATGATGCAAAGTTGCGCTCTGGACGATAACGTTCAAAACGACCGTCAAATCTAAATGGGGTTCCTAGCTCGCCAGTTGCTAATAACTTCTTAATCGTCAGACTGTCACTATCCCAACGGCGATTAAAGAACGAAGTCAAGAATGTCTGGTTCTTATCCGCCAGATCAATCAATTCTTCAACTTCTGCAACCGTTCGTCCCATTGGCTTATCTACAACTGTGGGAATCTTTCGTTGAAGCGCAGCTTTAGCTTGAGGAAGATGGGCAACATTGCTTGAAGCAATTACAACAAGGTCAAGGTTGGAATCCAAGAATGCATCTAAATCGGAGAAGATCGTACTTTCTGGAAAATCGCTCTGAGCTTGTTGCACTCTCTCGGCATTGGAAGTCAGAATAGAAGCGACCTCGTATCCACACCCCTTGAGAAGTGGGGCATGGAATACGCGACCGGCTAACCCATAACCTGAAATGCCAACTCGCATCGGTTACTTCACCGACTCATTGGCGAGCTTTGATGGCCACCAGACTTTTGGACCGATCTCATGCACGAGAGCGGGGACCAAGATCGACCGAACAATGATCGTATCGAGCAAGACACCAAAGGCAACAGCAAAGCCAAGTTGAGCAAGTGGGACAAGTGGCAAGAGTCCAAGAACAGCAAAAGTTGCTGCAAGAACGACACCTGCGGAGGTGATAACTGCCCCAGTCACTGTGAGCCCCTTGATGACACCGGCGCGTGTGCCAATCCTCAACGACTCTTCACGAACGCGTGTCATGAGGAAGATGTTGTAA
>JBJTKU010000040.1:0-13704 GCA_046096605.1 Candidatus Planktophila sp.
TTTTCAATCTTCGAGACTAGCTCTGGCGCGATAGAACCCAGGTACTCAGTAATTTCGGCATATGCCTGGTCACCTTGAATAATAAGTGTCCGGAAATCTTCATTGAAAATATCGCGAATAACACGAACAGCAAGATCTGGCTCGGAGAGTAGAAGCGCTGGTGCATGGAAATTAGGATTCTGCGACTTTGCATAGATATCTTCCCACTGCGCCTTAAGGCGAGCGACATCGTTGGTCAACTCTTCCTCTGAAACACCTTCTGCTGCTGTACGCACGATGACGCCTGCCTCTTCAGGGATTAGCGTCTTCAAAATTGCTTTAAGACGCGTGCGCTCTGATTCAGGAAGACGCTTTGAGATTCCACTCATACCTCCACCCGGAACATAGACAACGTAACGTCCCGGAAGTGAAATCTGTGATGTCAGGCGTGCACCTTTCTGCCCGATCGGATCTTTAGTTACCTGAACTAGAACTGGCTGGCCAGTTTTTAAAACCATCTCGATTTTGCGTGGTGAAGATTCGGAAATGCCGGCTGCATCCCAATTTACTTCGCCTGCGTAAAGAACTGCGTTACGTCCCTTACCGATATCCACGAAAGCAGCTTCCATAGAAGGAAGAACGTTCTGTACGCGACCTAAATATACGTTTCCAACATATGAAACATTGGCGTTACGGTTAACGTAATGCTCAACCATGACCTTATCTTCAATAACACCTATCTGAATGCGATCTCCGATTTGGCGAACAACCATTTCACGATCGACATTCTCGCGGCGGGCTAAGAATTCTCCATCTGTGATGATTGTTCCGCGGCGACGATAAGGCTCTCGGTAATCACCACGTGAATCTGCACGATCACGGCCACGTTCGCGTTCTCTGCGGTTACGAGTTCCGCGCTCGGCACGTTCTGCTCGACTTGGGCGTTCTCTGACTTCGCGAACCTTAACGACCGTGACAACGCCATCTTCGTCAATTGTTTCACCTGGAGTAACGTCATCTCCTGCAGCACGACGGCGACGACGGCGACGATGAGTTGTGGCATCTGCAGATTCAGAAGCGGCACTCTCATCGGAAGCCTCTGTTGAATCTTCGCTTGAATCTGCAGTCTGTTCTTCGCCGGCTTCAGATTGTGTACGGCGTCGTCCGCGTCCACCACGGCGACGGCGACGATTGCGATTACGTGGATCGGCATCGTTCTCATCACTTACTACAGAAGTCGCAGATTCTGAATCTTCGATTGGCTTCTCATCTCCACCTTTAGCTCTGGCTTTACGTGGAGTTTTAGCTGGCGCATCTGTTACCTCTGCTGCTTGAAATACCGGAACTGGAATCGCAGCCGCGCGCTTTCGCGTTTTTGGTCCTTGATCTACTTCACCTGTTGTAGCAGCGTCCATTTTTTCAATACTTTCGCTGCCTGCCTTGGACTTACTTTTTTTAACCGCACGCTTGCGCGGTGACTTAGGCTCAATTGCCATCACTTTAAAATCCTCTACGCCATTACTGCCGTAATGACTTGCTCGTAGCTCAAGTCTCCTTGAGCAAATTCCTCTATCGACCCCACTCTGGGTTCGATACCCAAAACCTTCTAAAAACTCAGCAAATTTAGTGAGTCCGCCGCTGGCGCGATCTTCCAGATCGCTAGCCGCGCTGAACTGCTGGTCAATTATTGCAGATCAAAGTCGGAAAATCCTAAAATTGACAAAATTGGGCTCAAATCACCCGCGTTGGCGGGCATATATATTCTGCAATAAGCCAAATCCGATGAGATTGGCGAACATGCTCGAACCGCCATATGAAAGAAATGGCAGCGGTACGCCCGTCATTGGCATCAAACCAAGAGTCATACCTATATTTTCAAAGGTTTGAAATGCAAACCATGTCAGCACACCAACGCACACAAGTCGACCAAAAGCATCGGTTGATCTACGCGCAATAGAAAAAGCCCGCATCAATATTGTGAGATAGAGCAGCAAAATAAATCCACTTCCAAGAAATCCAAGCTCTTCGCCGGCAACGGTAAAGATGAAGTCTGTCTGTTGTTCTGGAACAAATCGACCATTTGTTTGTGGACCATCAAAGAGTCCAGTACCTAAAAAGCCACCCGAACCAACGGTAATGCGCGCCTGTCGAAGTTGATATCCGGCACCCTGTGAATCTGCATTGGGATCAACAAATGATTGAAGACGTTTGACCTGGTAATCATTGATTACTCCAAGTTTGGTTGCACCAAACCCGCCAAGAATAGCAACCAAGAGCAGACCAACGACCCAACGAGTTGGCGCACCAGATGCACCGATCATTGCTACGACAGCAATGCTAATAATGAAGACAGTTCCCATATCTGGTTGCAGCAAAATAAGTCCAACTGGGATCGCTGCGACTAAGAGCGCTTGAATTACATCGCGATGAGATGGTTCATCCCCTTCATGTCGATATTCAGATAACAACATCGACATTCCGACGATGATGGAAATCTTGGCTAGCTCGGCTGGCTGAATCTGGAATCCACCCGGGAGCGGAATCCATGCCTGTGCGCCATTTACTTCGCTACCAATTCCTGGGATCAGTACCGCGGTCAGTCCAATAACACCTAGCCCCCATACGATGGGTGTGTAGGCGCGCAACATTCGATAATCAATAACCATTGTGCCCCAAGCCAGCAAAATTCCGATCACAATATTGATCACATGGCGTTTGAGGTAATACTGAGGATCTAGACCGTTGGCGGCATACCAATCGCGAGTTGCTGCATATACCAAGAGCGTGCCAATAAATAGTAAGAGACCGACTGCAACAGTAAGGATTGGATCAAAACCCCAAAAGCTTTGGGATGGTCGGGTTCGACGAAAGCCCTGACGCTGATTGATCATGCTCATGGGCTCTCCTTCACTTTCGTCGCAGGAGAGATCTTAGGCAACTTCACCGGTGGTTTGCCGTCTGGAAAAATCGCCGCACCCGGAATTATTCTCGATCCTTGAACACCAAATAAAGTCTCGTAGATCCGACGAACTCCAACGCCAGATGAAGATGCTCCGAAACCACCTTGTGAAACCATCATGACAACCGCAAACCGTGGTTTATCTGCAGGTGCATAGGATGCAAACCACGATGTATCACTCTTCAGGGTTCCGTTGGCATTTTTGCCAAATACTTGGGCTGTACCGGTCTTGCCAGAAACAGGTATCGGAAAACCCGAAAATACTCCAGCACCGGTACCGCTAATCACAACTTCACGAAGTGCGCTTTGCAGAAATTTGATTGTCGCTTTCGTTGCAGGAATAGTTCCAACTTTTTCTGGGTTGATTGTCTCCAAAACTTCACCATCTGTGGTGACAATCGCTTTTCCAACGGTTGGCTTCCAAATTATTCCACCATTCGAAATTGCCGCATACATTTGGGCCAACTTCAACGGTGTGATGACCGTATCTCCCTGACCGATCGAGAAGTTGACTGCATCACCGGCTCGAATCTTGTCACCATCGAGGCAGTTCTCACGAGCTAGCTCGATCAAAAATGCTGTCTGCTGAGACTTTGATGCGCGTTCTTTATAGTTGCAGTAGAAATCTTTATTTTGCTCGTACCAAGATTTGCGCCATTCGCGATTTGCTAGACGTCCTGATGATTCTGATGGAAGATCGATTCCAGTTTGCTGGCCAATCTGGAATCCTTCGGCAGCTTTAAAGAAGTAATCATTCGGGTTGGCGCTAGGTTTGAGTCCGCCATCTTTGAGCCATTCTGCGAAGGCAATTTTGTACCAAATCGTGTCACAAGAAATGGCTAGCGCCTTTTTCATTGATATTCGCCCTTGCGCTCTACTCTCAAAGTTTTGGAAAGCACGCGTTCCCACTTGATATTCTGATGGGCAGTCATATGTTGCATTGAGGTCATAGCCTGCATTTGCCGCGGCAACCACGGAGACTGATTTAAAAGTTGATGCTGGAGCAAATAATCCTTGAAGTGCGCGGGAAAGAGCTGGAACACCCGCTTCTTCTGAGTAGAGATCACTTGCCTGTTTAACGGTTAACCCGCGCTCAAAAGCATTTGGATCATATGTTGGATACGAAGACAAAGCCAATATCCGACCGGTAACAACATCTAGAACAACGGCTGCACCGCCATCTGCCCGATAACCACTTGCTCGAGAGCGTGCAACTGCATCAGCTAGCGCCTTCTCGCTTGCAGATTGAAGTCGAACATCAATACTTGTCACTAAGTGATTACCAGGCACAGGATTAGTCACCTTGCTGGTATTTGTGACAGCTTCTTTTCGGTCAACAATAACTGTCTTGATTCCAGGAGATCCGCGTAAAAATTCATCGTATTGAACTTCCAAGCCGGCCTTACCGATAGATTCCGATCTAAAGTAACTTCTACCGTTCTCCCCCGCCAAGTCACTTTCAGTAAGAGGTCCGATATATCCCAGCAGATGTGCCGCATTGACCCCAGCATTTGCAGGATATGAACGAATCGCAATCGGCTGTGCATCAACACCGGGAAATAGATCAGAACGTTCAACGATTTGAAGAGCAAGGGTTGGATCTGCATCCTTGGTAACAGGAATTGGCTGAAAGCGTGAACCTGTCCAACATCCTGCTCGCTTACCTTTTTCCAATTCGCCGCATAGCCGGGTGCGCTGAAAGACGTCGGCGTACTTCAGGCCAAGTAATTTTGCTAACGAACGCAAGACCGCCGCACCCTTATCTTCTTGTCTATCAATTTTTGTGCGATCTACGGTGACAGCGACTCCAACCTTATTGAGAGCAAGCGGTACACCTGAAGAATCAACAATCAAGCCACGTGTTGCTGGGGTAACCACATCCCTGCTCTGAATAGATAATGCAGCATCTTTATATTTTGGCCCTGCAGCAACCTGAAGATAGAAGAGGCGACCAAGAAGAGCCAACATCAAGGAAATAATAAAGATCTGAATAACCAGCAAGCTCAACCTTGAACGTAGATTCATAACCGCAACCGTGTGTCATCGATAAAGTCATAAGCGCGCGCTACAAGGGGCATGGTCATTGGAACGATAGCTGCAGACCAAAGAGCGCCAATTAAAAGAGATGTAACAATTGACAGAAGATTTCCGACATTCTCTCCCAGTAAAAGCGAGAGTAAGAGATAGAGAATTCGCGCTACAACTACGGAAATTGTGACCAAGAATGTAATTGTGAATGGGTTCATTCTTACATTCTCATAACCCAGACCAAGGTATGAAATTCCAAAGCCGACAAGAATTAATACGAAGGTCCACTGACCCACAGCACCAGATGTACTCTGAGAGAGATCAATAAGAAATCCGGCAATAAAACCGGTCAGTGCGCCTACATCAGGGGATGAGAGTGCGGCCCACAAAAGTGCAAAGATAAGAAAGAGTGAGAAACCTCCACCTGCGATATGTAGCTGGGTTATAAAGGCTTCTTGAATTACATATACGGAGATAAAGAGAAGTGCGGAAAGGGCAATCTTGCGAGTGGACATCAGTTGTTGCCAGAAGCGGTCGGTGAAGGTGATTGGCTAGGAGTGACAAAAACGGTAACGGTCGGCACTGGTGTCGGCATTGGCTTTACTGGAATCAGAGAATCACGTGGGTCGACTTCTGCGCCTTGTAGTACCACGGTGACCACACCTATTGCTGAAAAATTGGCGAAGAAGCGCACATCTGCTGTCTGTGTTACAGCACCTGCTGCATTATCAACTGAAGTTACTTCGCCCACCGGAACTCCCGGAACAAATGGCCTGTCATTAACGCTACCTCGAGCAACGAGAATGTCTCCGACTTTGATTGTCGATTGATTATCGAGTAGCTGCAAAACTCCCTTACGAGATCCCTGTCCTGAAAGTATTCCAATCTGCTGGCTTCCGGCCACGCGCACACCAATCCGGAAGGATGGATCTGAAGCTAAAGAAATAAGCGAGCTACCAGGATAAACAGTTTTAACAACTCCGACCAGACCATATGCATTGATTACTGTCATATTAGGCTTTACGCCATTGCGAGATCCTGCATCAATGGTGATTGTCTGGGTGAAAGAAGTTGTTGCACCTTGTGAAATAACTCGCGCACTTACGACTTTATATTCAGCTTTCCCAGCAAGATCAAGAGCGCCCTGCAACTGTTCTAGTTGAGCATCTACATTTCTACGTTGACGCAGTTCTGTAAGTAATCTTCCGTTCTCTTCTCTGAGCGCTTCCATCTCAGATCGGGTGCGACCAAGATGGATAATATCGGAGAAGAAATTTTGGACTGGGGAAACAATAGTTGATCCAAAACTTTGAACTGGAGTGAGCGCACTCTGCGCACCTGTTCGTAATCCACCAATGACTGAAACACCGCGAAGATCAAGAGTAATGAGAAAGAGCGATGTAATGACAAGGATGATGAGCAGTAAACGCCCGCGGTTCTCTCCGCCGCGCGCCATGGCCTAGCAGCCTATCGACGTGGTTCTGAGATCAAGACCTTTTCAAGAGCCTCGAACTCTTCAATACATTTACCAGAACCTTCAACGACAGCATCAAGAGCATGCTCTGCCACGTGGATAGGCATTCCTGTCTCACGACGAAGGCGCTCATCTAGACCCTTAAGAAGCGCTCCTCCACCTGTAAGAACAATTCCGCGGTTAATGAGATCGGATGAGAGTTCCGGTGGACATTTATCGAGAGTGCTCTTCACAGCGTTAACAATTGCCTTAACCGGTTCATCCAAGGCCTTACGAATTTCTGCAGCGGTAACAATAATTGTCTTTGGAAGTCCTGTTGCAAGATCGCGACCACGGATTTCTGCATCCTTCTCATCTGCAAGAACGTAGGCAGATCCGATAGCCATCTTGATCTCTTCAGCGGTACGCTCACCCAAAAGGAGTGAATATTCGCGCTTTACCCAATCAATAATGGCCTGGTCGAGCTTATCTCCACCCACGCGGATTGAAAGTGCAGTCACGATGCCGCCTAGTGAAATCACTGCAACCTCAGTTGTTCCGCCTCCGATATCGACAACCATGTTTCCGGTTGGCTCGTGGATTGGAAGTCCTGCACCAATCGCTGCAGCCATTGGCTCTTCAATAATGTAAACCTTACGTGCGCCAGCATCGTAGCCAGCTTCGGTTACTGCACGTTGCTCAACGCCTGTGATGCCTGAAGGAACGCAAATAACAAGACGTGGCTTTGCAAGCACTCGACGACCGTGAACTTTGCGAATAAAGTGCTTGAGCATGCGGGCTGTTGTGTCGAAGTCTGCGATTACACCATCTTTAAGTGGACGGATTGCAACGATATTTCCCGGGGTACGGCCAATCATCAACTTAGCTTCTGCACCGATTGCAAGAACAGCGCCAGTATCTTGATTGACAGCAACGACTGATGGCTCGTTGAGAACGATTCCACGTCCACGTACATAGACGAGTGTGTTAGCTGTTCCAAGATCAATGGCCATATCGCGACCGATGAAAGTTGTTTTGGCGCTCATTTATTTCCCTTCAAAGAAAATGGCTATTTCACGAGCTGCAGACTCTGGAGAGTCAGAACCGTGAACAAGATTTTGTTGAACCTTTGTTCCTTGATCGCGTGCAAGATCTCCACGGATTGTTCCTGGCGCTGCAACAGTTGGATCCGTTGCACCTGCGAGAGATCTAAATCCTTCGATAACGCGTTGACCCTCTGCAATGATTGCAACGATCGGACCAGAGAGCATAAATTCAACAAGTGGCTCAAAGAACGGTTTTCCTTGATGCTCTGCGTAGTGACGCTCAAGAAGAGCACGATCTGCCTGCATCATCTTGAGATCTGCAATGACATATCCCTTAGATTCGATGCGACCGATGATCTCTCCCACAAGTCCGCGGGAAACGCCGTCAGGTTTTACAAGAATGAGGGTCTGCTCGATTTTCACCGCGTCAGTCTATTAGGGTTTTGGAGGCCCCTGCGACAGCAAAGCTGCTCGAGCGGCCTCACCCTTGCGCCCGACAATGATGGCAGCTACCCATAACCCCATGAAAATTAGATTGACGATGGCCATGGCCGGCACAACGACGCTGTAGGCCAGCAATGCGAACTGGAGGATCCAGCCGAGAACCCAACCGATTCTCTTCTTGAGTAATCCCACTGTGGCGATTGTGACCACCATAAATACAAAACCGTAGATGATTGTTGCAGGCTCATGAATATCTTTGGCAAGAAGCATGGCAAAACCCATAATGAAAACTTCCATAGTGAGAACTGCACTACCTAAAACTTTCATGCGCTCTCCCCTGCTTTCTTTGCAAACTTTGAGTTGAGATAAGTACGCGCTTGGCCAACAGTGACGACTGATCCCGTTACGACTATTCCCAGAGTGTCATCACTTAGTGGACGGATGGAATCTTTAATGGCTTTTTCAAGAGCAAGATCTAGTGTTTCTGCCGAGAAGACTCGATCTGCACCAAAAACTTCGATTGCTAGAAGCTCTAGACTGGCAACATCCATCGCGCGGTGGGATGAGTTTTCTGTGACGATAATCGAATCCATAAATTTCTCATAGTTTTCCAAAATGCCACGAACATCTTTATCGGCCATCACGCCTACGACACCAATAATTTCATCAAAGGTAAATTCTGAAGTTATGGTTTCGAGAAGAGCAACGCTCCCGTGTGGATTGTGAGCTGCATCCAAGATAATCGTGGGATCACGATGGACAATTTCACAGCGACCTGGTGATCGCACTTGTGCAAATCCCTCGCGTACCGCATCAATATCGAGTTCGTTATCGCCAAAGAAGACTTCAACAGCCACAAGGGCAGCGGCGGCATTAGATGCCTGATGCTTTCCATGAAGTGGGATAAAGATATCGTCGTAGACACCTTTAAGTCCCTGGATTGTTACAAGTTGTCCACCTACAGCAACAGCTCGCGAGAGCACTGCATACTCAAGACCTTCACGGGCAACATCAGCGCCAACATCTGCTGCTTTGCGCAAGAGTTCTACAGCAACCTCTGTTTCTTGCTGTGCAAGAACTGCGAATCCACCTTCTTTAATGATGCCAGCCTTTGTTTGAGCGATCTCAGTAAGTGTATTTCCTAGGTATTCCATATGGTCGAAACCAATGGGCGTAATAACACTGACAGCGGCCTTCACAACATTTGTGGCATCCCACTCGCCGCCCATTCCAACTTCAATAATGCCAATATCAATTGGGTGTTCTGCAAATGCGGCAAAAGCTAATGCGGTAATCGCCTCAAAGAAACTAACTGGGTTATCGAATTTAGAATCAATAAAGTCAAAGTAGGCAGCGATATCGTTATAGGAGAAGATCAATTCTTTCGGATCAATTGGTTCTCCATTAATAGCGATTCGTTCACGATAGGTTTCAAGATGTGGGCTAGTAAAACGTCCCGTGCGCAGTCCCATAGAAAAAAGAAGCGAATCAATCATGCGAGAAGTCGTTGTCTTACCGTTTGTTCCGCCGACATGAATTGTTGGATACGAAAGTTGCGGTGAACCCAGCGCATCAACAAGTGCGCTTATACGTTCAAGAGATGGCGCGATTCGATTTTCCGGCCATCGCGCAAGGAGGGCCGCCTCAATGGCATCTACGCGAGCTTGATCTTCAGCAGAAATTTCGTTCATTTACTTTAACGCAGCTAGTGCAGCTGTGATTCTTTCGATCTCTGATGTTGTCTTTGTGAGGCGTTCACGAATCTCGACAACAACCTCAGCTGGTGCCTTTGCCATAAATCCTTCGTTACTTAATTTCACTTCAGCAGTCTTCTGATCTTTGAGCGCAGTGGCTAAATCTTTCTCTAGACGTGCTCGCTCTGCCACAACATCGATCGAACCGGTGAGATCTAGCTCGATGGTGGTTCCGGCAATATCGAGAGTTGCAGATGGTGTGAAATCTTTCGCTTCAAGCTTAAGAATGAATCGTAAGGCGCTTTCAAAGGAAATCACATCTTTATTTCCAGATAAACGTCCCGGAATCTTTTGAGATGGTTTAAGCCCCTGATCATTTCTAAAGCGACGTACTTCGGTGACAACCTCTTGTAGTGAGGCAACAATCTTTTCGGCCTGCTTATCAATCTGATTGAAATCAGCCTTTGGCCAGGCTGCAATCACGAGGCTTTGGCCGCCTGTCAAAGTGCACCATAGCTGTTCTGTAATAAATGGCATGACAGGATGAAGTAAGCGCATCAACTGGTCAAGAACATGCCCAAGAACGCGCTGTGAGACGCCTTTCTGATTTGATGCGAAGGTCTCTTTTGACAATTCTAGATACCAATCACAGAGGTCATCCCATGCAAAGTGATAGATCAATTCGCAGGCGCGTGAGAATTCAAAACTTTCAAGAAGGGCATCAGCCTCGGCGATAGTTTCATTGAGGCGAGAGAGAATCCAACGATCGATCGCATTAAGCGAGCCAAATGAAGGTAAATCTCCGTTGACGTGTGCGCCGTTCATCATGGCAAAGCGAGTCGCGTTCCAGAGCTTGGTAGCGAAGTTACGAGATCCGCCAATCCAATCTTCGGCTAGCGCCTGATCTGTTCCTGGGTTTGCACCTCGTGCCAAGGTAAAGCGAAGTGCATCGGCGCCATATTTGTCCATAAATTCGATGGGATCTATCACGTTGCCGCGAGATTTTGACATCTTCTTGCCAAATTGATCGCGCACTAAACCGTGCAACATGATTGTCTTAAATGGAGGAATGCCATCCATTGCAAAGATTGACATCATCATCATGCGAACGACCCAAAAGAAGAGAATGTCATATCCCGTAACCAGAACACTTGTTGGGTAGAACTTAGCAAGGTCTGCTGTCTTTTCGGGCCAGCCCATCGTTGAAAATGCCCACTGGCCAGAAGAGAACCAAGTATCAAGAACATCTGGATCTTGTTCCCAGCCCTCAGGAGCACTTTCTTCAGGACCTACAACAACTACTTCTCCATTAGGTCCATACCAAACAGGAATGCGATGACCCCACCACAATTGGCGAGAGATACACCAATCATGCATGTTGTCGACCCATTCAAAGTAGCGTGGCTCAAGGGCTGTAGGTTCGATTTTGACTAAACCATTACGGACAGCATCAGCAGATGCCTTCGCCATCGGTGCAACTTTTACAAACCACTGTTTGGATAGACGTGGTTCAACAGTTGTATCGCAACGTGAACAATGTCCAACTGCGTGAATGTATGGACGCTTTTCTGCAACGATGCGACCTTCCTTGCGAAGTGCATCAACTACGGCCTTGCGCGCATCTACGCGATCAAGTCCATCAAATGCGGTATTAGTTCCGAAAACTCTTCCCTCTGCATCAAGGATGACCAAAGTAGGCAGGGTGTGGCGCTGGCCGATCTCGAAGTCATTAACATCGTGGGCTGGAGTTACTTTTACCGCGCCGGTTCCGAATGCGGGATCTACATGCTCATCCCCCACAATTGGAATCATTCGATTCACAAGAGGGACTTGAACTGAGGTTCCAATCAGGTGTTGGTAACGTTCATCTTCAGGGTGCACCGCCACGGCGGTATCTCCAAGCATTGTCTCAGCTCGAGTTGTTGCAACAACGATTGCATCTGAACCATCACCGTAGCGAATAGAGACTAGTTCTCCGGCATCATCACTATGTTCTACTTCGATATCAGATAAAGCTGTCAGGCATCGAGGACACCAGTTGATGATTCGCTCTGCGCGATAAATGAGTTGCGCGTCGTACATCTTCTTGAAGATTGAAACAACAGCGTTGGACATTCCTTTATCCATGGTAAAACGTTCGCGAGTCCAATCGACACCTGAACCCATTCGCTTCATCTGGTCAAGAATTGCGCCACCAGATTCAGCCTTCCATTCCCACACTTTTTCCAGGAATGCCTGGCGACCTAATTCGTGACGTGACTTTCCCTGGCTCGCCAATTGTTTTTCAACCACGTTCTGAGTTGCAATGCCTGCATGATCCATTCCTGGAAGCCAAAGAACTTCATAACCCTTCATGCGTTTCATACGTGCAAGACAATCTTGCAAGGTTTGATCGAGTGCGTGACCTATGTGTAGAACGCCTGTCACATTGGGAGGGGGAAGAACAATGGTGAAAGGCTCTTTTAGTGATGAAGCATCTGCTGTGAAATATCCGGCGTCGAGCCACTTTTGATAGAGAGGAGCTTCTATATCTGCAGGTACGAAACTTGCAGCTAGCTCATGCCCATGTGTGGCCTCGGTTGACATGGGGTGGAGTCTAGTTTATTTACGCGCTCTTCTCTTGCGTACCCTTGTCGCGACGGGTCGCTCGCTTTGGAAGATCACCGGTGCGCATAATCAATTCAGGGGTGGCTGAATCTGTGATGCACGCCTTATTGATGACCACTTTCGCAACATCACTGCGGCTAGGTACGTCATACATCACTGCGAGAAGTACTGATTCCATAATCGCGCGAAGGCCACGTGCACCAGTACCACGCTTAAGGGCAAGGTCAGCAATTGCTTCGAGGGCATCTGCTTCAAAGTCAAGATGCACATCATCAAGATCAAAGAGGCGCTGGTATTGCTTAACTAAAGCGTTGCGGGGTTCTGTGAGAATCTGCATCAGGGCAGGCTTATCGAGATTTTCAACACTCGTAATTACTGGAAGGCGTCCGATGAACTCAGGAATCATTCCAAACTTGAGGAGATCTTCAGGCATCACATCCGCAAAGATGTCTCTTGAGTTCTTCTCTTCTTGAGATTGAAGAGTTGCATTGAATCCAACACTTGCAGAACCGCTGCGTGCTTCGATAATTTTATCGAGGCCAGCGAATGCTCCACCAACTATAAAGAGAACATTTGTCGTATCGATTTGAATGAATTCCTGATGTGGGTGTTTACGACCACCCTGAGGAGGAACCGACGCTACTGTTCCTTCGAGAATCTTTAGTAGCGCTTGCTGTACGCCCTCACCCGATACATCGCGTGTAATCGAAGGATTCTCTGATTTACGCGCAACTTTATCAATTTCGTCAATGTAGATGATTCCAGTTTCGGCCTTCTTTACATCGTAATCTGCTGCCTGCAAAAGCTTGAGCAGAATGTTCTCGACGTCTTCACCGACATAACCTGCCTCGGTGAGTGCTGTTGCATCTGCAATCGCAAACGGAACATTAAGCATACGAGCCAAGGTTTGTGCCATGAGAGTCTTACCGCAACCAGTTGGTCCAAGAAGAAGAATGTTTGATTTTGCCAGTTCAACTGAATCTTCACCCTTTGGCTCACCTGATTGAACTCGCTTGTAATGGTTGTAGACAGCAACTGAGAGTGACTTCTTTGCGCGATCTTGACCAATCACGTACTGATCGAGGAATTCAAAAATCTCTTGAGGCTTAGGAAGTTCTGTAAGACCCAGCGAACTAGCCTCAGAAAGCTCTTCAACGATGATCTCGTTACAAAGTTCGATGCATTCATCGCATATATACACACCGGGGCCTGCAATTAATTTCTTAACTTGCTTCTGCGTCTTGCCGCAGAATGAACATTTCAGCAGATCGCTAGTCTCGCCGATGCGTGTCATGGTGCTCCTAGGGTGGTGAGGAAGTAGGACAATCCTAGTTTTTACTCAGGTGAAATGGGCTGCGAATTAACGTTTGAGCTGTTCGCCCTGAGAAGAATTCCAGAATGCTGCTGGCATCTTGAGATCGCGTACACCCGTGACTTTGAGTACAGAAAGACTGATGAGGACATGCATAATGGAGACTCCGATCAACATCGGAC
>JBJTKU010000041.1:0-8158 GCA_046096605.1 Candidatus Planktophila sp.
GATTGATTCCAAGGTCCTTATACCAAGCAAGACGTGTGTCGATCCAATACTGATGCCAATCTTCATCTGTTCCAGGAACGACGAAGAACTCCATCTCCATCTGTTCAAATTCGCGTGTACGGAAGATGAAGTTACCCGGAGTGATTTCATTGCGGAAAGACTTTCCGATCTGACCTATACCAAACGGTGGCTTACGGCGTGATGTCGTCATCACTTGATCGAAGTTGATAAAGATTCCCTGAGCTGTTTCGGGGCGAAGGTATGCAAGCCCGGACTCATCTTCTACGGGTCCAAGAAATGTTTTGAGTAACCCTGAGAATTGCTTAGGTGTTGTGAACTGTCCCTTATTTCCACAAGCAGGGCAGTTCATATCTGCAAGTGATTCAAGTTTCTTCTTATGTTTTGCTTCGTAAGCTTCTTCTAGATGGTCTGCGCGATAGCGTTTGTGGCACGCAGTGCACTCAGTAAGCGGATCGCTAAATGTTGCAACGTGGCCTGATGCTTCCCAGACTTCACGCGCCAAGATCACACATGAATCAATTCCGACAACATCTTCGCGACCCATCACCATGGATTTCCACCATTGGCGCTTGACGTTATTTTTTAATTCGACTCCGAGTGGGCCGTAATCCCATGAGGCGCGCAATCCGCCGTAAATTTCTGAGGATGGATAGACAAAGCCGCGACGCTTTGCAAGTGAGACGATATTTTCTAAACGATCTACGGCCACTTTATTTCTCCATCCGGCTGGCTGTCGGCGAAGAGCAACGGTCGTTGCTCACCGTAGCCAAGTTTACCTTCTGTCGATTACTCGAAAGCCCCGGCTTCATCGATTGCGCGAGCAAGTACCGGAATCGCTTCCAGTTTTGCGCGAGTAGAGCTCAACGCTCTGCGATAAGAACCAACGTTCTCCCAGCGGGTGGTCAGTACCCACAAGGTTGGTTCATCAAGATTCTGCCCCACATCGCCACCCAGAAAACCAGCGGCCTCGGCCAAGACCTCGCGCACGCCCTCGAGCTCTGCGCGAAAATCACTGGCTGAGCCCAACGGGATTTCGAATCTGGCAACTGCGATCATGGGGAAAGGCTAGCCCCTGCCGGATGGGAATGAAAATCATTTTCATTTGTGATACCTTCTAGCCATGAATATCGCAATCATCCTCGCAGCAGCCACAGCGCTGGCAACATTCGCAGGCGGAACTTTGGCTATCAAGTCAAAGGATCGCCTTCACCTAGTCCTCGGACTCTCAGCTGGCCTCCTCCTTGGCCTTGTCGCATTTGATTTACTCCCTGAAGTTTTCGAAATGGGAACAAAGGAGATCCTGCATGCACCAGCAATCTCGGTAGCTCTCATCGCTGGATTCTTATTGCTCCACTTCTACGAGCAACTTTTTGGTTCACACGAGCCAGCAGAATCTGATTACGGTCACGAGCATCAGCACTCGGCAAATGTTGCAGGAGGCCTTGGTGCTCTTGCCATGGGTGGTCACGTATTCCTCGATGGATTAGCTCTTGGTGTGGCATTTAAAGTCGGCTCAGATCTTGGTTTTGCCGTCTTTATTGCTCTACTAGTTCACGCATTCAGTGATGGTCTAAATACAGTCTCATTCTTAATCAAGAGTGGAAAGTGGAACAAGAAAGGAATTTGGCTCCTTGGTGTTGATGCTCTAGCGCGAATCAGCGGCGCAGCGCTGGGAACTACTCTAGTTCTCAATGACGAATGGATTGCAATCTACCTTGCTGGCTTTGCGGGAATTGTTATCTATTTAGCAACCTCTCACATTCTTCCCGAAGCACATTCTCGCCACTCATCACGTTGGACAATTGCATCAACTTTGATTGGAGTTACAATTATGTGGACCTTGGTGAGCTATCTTCACTCCGGTGAAGAACACGATCACGCAGCCGTTTCAGTTGTTATTGAAGAATCTGTGCTTACTAACCAACACGATCACGAGTGAAATAAATGTCCCGCTCTAATCCACGTGTATTGAGCACTCTCGAGCGCGCCGGCGGTTTCGCTAGCGCGCAAGAGGTCTATCGCCTGATGCAACGCGAGGGCGAGAGCATTGGACTCACGACTGTCTATCGCTCACTCCAGTCTCTAGTGAACGACAAGATTGTCGATGTACTACGTCGTGATGATGGTGAAGCTATCTATCGCCTCTGTGGAGATGCCCACCATCATCACCTCGTATGTAAAGCCTGCGGGGATACTGTTGAAATTGAAGGCGGGGCAATTGAAAAATGGGCCAAAGTTATGGCTGAAGAACACGGCTTTCGCGATGTTGGCCATACTGCAGAGATCTTCGGCATCTGCAGCAAATGCTAAAAATTCAAGCCTTGCCAAACCTTCTATCGCGTTCTGAATATTGCTCGATCGCCTTCCATAATGTTTTGCGCGTGACATCTGGCCACAAGACATCCATGAAGACGAATTCTGCATAGACCGATTGCCACGGCAAGAAGTTGCTGGTGCGCTGCTCCCCTGATGAACGCAAAAAGAGATCGACATCGCTCATCTTTGGATCATAGAGATATGAGGCCAGGGTCTTTTCAGTAATCGAATCAGCCTTTACCTTTCCACGCTTTACATCGCGTGCCAGTTCGGTTGCAGCATCAACGATCTCTGATCGCCCGCCATAATTCACACACATATTAAGCGTCAGAGTTTTATTCTTCTTCGTGAGTTCTTCTGCTTCCTCCAACTCTCTAATCACTGAAGACCAGAGACGCTTAGGGCGACCGATCCACTGAATCTTTACGCCCATCTCATTCATCTGATCGCGACGGCGACGTAATACATCACGATTAAAGTTCATTAAGAAACGCACCTCTTCGGGTGAACGCTTCCAGTTTTCGGTTGAGAATGCGTAGGCGCTTAACTCTTTGACGCCAAATTCGATTGCACCTTGCACTACATCAAAGAGAGCGGCTTCTCCTGCTTCGTGGCCTGCAGTGCGAGGCAACCCCCGCTCTTTTGCCCAACGACCGTTTCCATCCATCACCACTGCAACGTGGCGTGGAATTTCAATCGCAGCCTTCTTGCTCATGCACGCTCCACCATCGGCAGACTTCTTAGCCCGCGTTCAAGGTGCCATTGTAGATAAGCAGCTACTAAGCCACTAGCCTCTCGGCGAAAACGGAGTTCACTATTTTGCGCACGATCCCAATTTCCGCTGATCAAATCACCCATCAGCTCTAAAGTTTCTGGAGCAGGTGTTGCAGATGCTGATGGACGACACTCCATGCAGACTGATCCACCACCAACAAGTGAGAAGTATCGATGTGGTCCTGGCTTTTCACAGCGTGAACATTGACTCATCGAAGGTGCGTATCCCCCGATAGCCAATGATCGCAACAAGAAAGCATCGAGAATAAGGGATGAGTCATAGCGATTTTCTGAAAGCGCCTTCATGGCACCGACAACTAATTGAAATTCCTGTAGAGCTGGTTCATATTCTTGAGCAGTAAATCTCTCTGCAGTTTCAAGAATTGCTGAAGCGATCGTCCACCGCTGATAGTCATGCGAAATTGTCTCGCCGTAATTCATCACTGCTTCAACTTGCGTGATGGTGTCAAAGGTCTTGCCGGTATACATCTGAATATCTACATGGCTTCCGGGTTCAAGTCGTGCACCGAATTTCGACATAGTACGGCGAACACCTTTTGCGACACCGCGAATGCGCCCGTGCTCTCGGGTTAACATGGTGATGATGCGATCTGCCTCGCCCAATTTCTGGGTGCGCAGAACTATCGCTTCATCACGGTAAAGGCTCACGGGGTTACGGTAGTCAGGCAATAGCGCGATTTATTGCAGACACAACGGCTTTCAGTGAAGCCGTTGTGGTGTTGGGATCTACGCCAACGCCCCAGAAGACATCTCCTGCGATTGCACACTCAAGATAGGCAGCAGCGGAAGCATCTCCACCTGCAGACAGTGCATGCTCGTGAAAATCAAGGACGCGTACATCAACGCCGTAGTTCTGCAAGATATTGCAGAATGCTGCAATCGGCCCATTTCCCTGTCCGGAAAGTTCTACTTCTTGCCCGCGATCTGTTATCGAAACCGATAGTTGCACATCCTGATTCATTACAGATGTTTGCGACAAACCTTTAAGACGGAAGCGACCCCATGGCGCAGAATCAGTTGGCAGGTACTCATCCTCGAAGATTGTCCAAAGTTCGTCGGCCGAAACTTCTCCGCCTTGTGTATCTGTCTTTTCCTGGACGATCTTTGAAAATTCAATCTGGAGACGACGCGGAAGATCCAAGTGATGCTCTGTCTTCATCAAGTAGGCGACTCCACCTTTACCTGACTGTGAGTTCACACGGATGACAGCCTCATAAGAGCGACCAATATCCTTGGGATCGATCGGAAGATAAGGAACCGCCCAGGTATGTTGATCTACGCTAACGCCGGCAGCCTTGGCATCTTTCTCAAGGTGTTCAAAACCCTTCTTGATTGCATCTTGGTGCGAACCAGAAAAGGCGGTAAAGACAAGGTCTCCACCATATGGATAGCGCTCTGGAACTTTGAGTTGGTTTGCATATTCGACGGTGCGGCGGATCTCATCGATATTTGAAAAATCAATCTGTGGATCAATACCGTGGCTGACTAAATTCATGCCAAGAGTGACAAGACAGACATTGCCGGTGCGTTCGCCATTACCGAAGAGTGTTCCTTCAATGCGATCGGCCCCTGCCAAATAACCAAGCTCAGCTGCTGCTACACCGGTACCGCGATCATTATGTGGGTGAAGTGAAACAATGACGCTCTCGCGATTGTCGAGGTTGCGACACATCCATTCAATCGAATCGGCGTAGATATTTGGCGTTGCCATCTCAACAGTTGCAGGAAGATTCATGATTGTCTTCCATGTCGGAGTCGGCTTCCAGATTGCATTGACAGCGTTACAAACCTCGACAGCAAATTCAAGTTCGGTGCCGGTATACGACTCTGGTGAATACTCGAATGAGACTTTGGTTTCTGGAACAGTCTTCATCAAATCAAGGCAGAGTTGCGCACCATCTGTTGCAATCTTCTTGATGCCATCTTTATCAAGACCAAAGACGACACGTCGCTGCAAAGTTGAGGTCGAGTTGTATAGGTGAACGATCGCTTGCTTTGAACCCTTGATCGCCTCATATGTGCGCCGGATCAACGGTTCACGAGCTTGGGTGAGCACCTGGATAATGACATCTTCCGGGATTAAATCTTCATCAATAATCTTGCGGACAAAGTCGAAATCGGTCTGGCTGGCACTGGGGAAACCAACTTCAATCTCTTTGTAGCCCATGGCAACAAGTAGCTTAAAGATCGCCAACTTGCGCGGAGTATCCATTGGATCAATCAAGGCTTGATTGCCATCGCGAAGATCTACTGAGCACCACTTGGGTGCGACGGTGATCTTCTTATTTGGCCAGGTGCGATCTGTAAGCTCAACGGGGATAAATGAGCTGTAGCGATGCACGGGCATCTGTGAAGGCTGTTGCTGTGGAAAATTCATTTCTTACTCCTTGGGGTTAGGGGGCCGTTGTGGTTTTACCGGCAACACCAAACCCCGCGGCGAGGAGACCGGTTAATTGGCCTCGCAGCGGCTGCGAAGAAGGAGTCCACGCTGTTGCATGGGATAAGCCTATCTCGTTGCAATTATTTGATCAAGATCTCCGAAAATGGCAGGTTACGGAATCAGGGTATTGGCAAAGATTTGCCATGCAAGTGCTGATTTAGCCACCAATGAGAGCGTGATGTAGGTGCGCTCACCCCGAAGATAATCTGACCACTTTCCCACCTTCTTGTATTGCAACCATTGCACTAAGGCAAATGAGTTGAAGAAGATAAAAATCGTGAGGACGATGAAGTAGACAAATGTTGGTGCCTTGTTCTCGCCTGCTCCGCCGATTGCAAAGACGTAAAAGGTAAGAGCGATCCATGGAACGATTCCTGTAATGCAACCGAAGATAAATGGAACCCATCCGCCATTGCCTGGCTCTTCATATTTTTCCTGCAGCCAACCAAAGAGAATCATTGATGCATTAACGCCGAAGATCGCAATAAGCGCTGTGATCTCTGAAATGCCGGTGACTTGTGCGATCAAAACGATCATCACTGATGAACTGATTGAGTATTCAACCCAACGGAAGAAGTTGCGGTGCGCTGCCAGCCCTGCAATATAACGTGGGAAGAACTTTGGGCTGACCACAATAAAGTGAGCCAGAGAAGAAAGACCTAAGAAGATAGCAACTCCAATTGCCAAAGGAGCATCCCAGAGAACAATGAGATCGCCATATGTGCTACCTGGTGGACCGGACATATAGCGGGCGGTAACTGGAAGCGTAAAGTCTGAGGACATGGCAAGAACGGCGGCCATCTGCACAAGGTGAAGAACCCCTGCGATGATATTGATACGACGCAAATTGCTCGAAGTGATCTCTTTAGCCATAAAGAAAAAGTAGCACGGCAGGCCTTAGAGAACGGGTAGATACCGATCGAGTTCGTAGGCACTTACTTGGCGGCGATAGTCCTGCCACTCAGCGCGCTTATTTCGCAAGACGAATTCGAAGACATGCTCACCTAAAGTCTGGCGGATAAGCTCACTACTTTCCATCGCCACGATTGCTTCGTTCAGGTTTGCTGGGAGTGGTTTGGCATCGCGGGTGGCCTCAAGAACATAACCCTCTTCGATTCCCTTGAGTCCTGCAGCAAGCATCACTGCATAGGCAAGGTATGGATTACACGCTGAATCTGGAGAACGGAATTCGATGCGTGTGGAGTTCTCTTTATTTGGTTTGTACATTGGAATACGTACAAGTGCCCCGCGATCACTTTGTCCCCAGTTGATCAGCGACGGCGCTTCTCCCCCTCCTTGCAAACGCTTATAAGAATTAACCCACTGATTAGTAATTGCCGTCATCTCAGAGGCATGCTGCAAGATGCCTGCTACAAAAGATCGTCCCACCTTTGAAAGATGGAACTCTGCCTTAGCATCATAGAAAGCATTATTTTCACCCTCAAAGAGCGATACATGTGTGTGCATTCCACTACCTGGATGATCAGTAAATGGCTTAGGCATAAAGGATGCGTAGAAACCTTGTTCGAGGGCAACTTCTTTAATGACATGTCTAAAGGTCATTATGTTATCTGCCGTGCTCAAGGCATCTGCATAACGCAGATCAATCTCTTGCTGACCAGGTGCACCTTCATGGTGGCTAAATTCGACAGAGATTCCCATCGCCTCTAACAAGGTAATTGCTTGACGTCTGAAGTCATGCCCAACAACTGCCGGTGTGTGATCGAAATATCCACCTTGATCAACTGGTACCGGTGCAACACCTTTTTCGGGTTGAGATTTAAAGAGGAAGAATTCAATCTCTGGATGTGTGTAACAGGTGTACCCCATCTTGGCCGCCTTATCTAAGGTGCGACGGAGAACATTGCGCGGATCAGAGTGCGATGGAGTTCCATCGGGCATGATGACATCGCAGAACATGCGCGCTGCCCCTGGTGCTTCGGTGCGCCAAGGCAAGATTGAAAAAGTTGCAGGGTCTGGCTTTGCCAACATATCTGATTCGGTGATGCGAGCAAATCCTTCGATGGCAGATCCATCGAATCCGATTCCTTCATCAAAGGCATTCTCAAGTTCTGCTGGTGCAATCGCTACAGATTTCAGGGTGCCGAGAACATCGGTAAACCACAATCTGATAAACCGAATATTGCGCTCTTCAATAGTGCGAAGAACGAACTCTTGTTGCTTACTGATCTGCTCGGACATGGAGGCAATTCTGCCAAGTGATAATTACGGCAGTGTTACGAAAGTAGCGTCTACTTTCCTTCGCGCCAGCGTGTAGTCATCGGCAGGCGGCGATCTTTTCCGAATGCACGCGATGAGACCTTGGTGCCGGGCGGGTATTGGCGCCTCTTATACTCGGCCATATCAACCAGGCTAATGACACGCGCGACCAGGGCGCTATCAAAGCCTGCCGCAACTAACTCTTCATACCCACGATCATGGTCAACATATTCTGTGAGGACTTCATCAAGAATCTTGTAATCAGGAAGTGAATCAGAATCTTTCTGATCAGGACGAAGTTCGGCACTTGGCTCTTTTTCAATTGAGCGTTCGGGTATTGGTGGAACTTCACCACGTTCCAGAGCT
>JBJTKU010000042.1:0-4144 GCA_046096605.1 Candidatus Planktophila sp.
CAGCAGAGGCAAAGAGTTCTGGGATCTCTTCAAGGGTGCGCGCAACTTTAAGTCCGCGACCACCGCCACCGAAGGCTGCCTTAATTGCAACGGGAAGACCATGTTCTTTGGCGAAGGCAATTACTTCTTCATGACCGGCAACCGGATCTTTTGTTCCTGCAACAAGCGGTGCTCCTGCTTGAGCTGCGATTCGACGCGCCGAAACCTTGTCACCCAACGCGCTAATCGCAGTTGGAGGAGGGCCAATCCAAATCAGACCAGCATCAATGACAGCTTGAGCAAATTCTGCATTCTCGGACAAGAAACCATAACCAGGATGGATTGCATCTGATCCTGATTCTTGGGCTATAGCAATGATTTTTTGAATGTTGAGATAAGTGTCTTTTGCAATGACCCCATTGAGTGAATATGCAAAGTCAGCCGAGCGAACATGAAGTGCGTCCCGATCTTCCTCGGAGTAGATGGCAACACTTTCTAAGCCGTGATCTTTGCAAGCACGGATGACACGAATGGCAATCTCACCACGATTGGCGATCAAAACCCGTTTCATGACATCTCCCTGACTTCGGGCCAAGAATAACCAAGCTGCGTCATTGCACTCCGAAGGAAGGGCATCGAAATCCCAACGACGTTGGTGTAATCGCCTTCAATGATTGGAATAAATGGAGAACCGTGACCATCGAGAGTAAATCCGCCAGCCACATGCAAGGGTTCGCCTGAAGCGATGTAATCCTCAATCTCACCTTCGGTTAATTCTGAAAATGTCACTTTGGTTGTCACGCGATCTGCAATCTCGATTCCTTTTTCAGTATCGATAATGCAATGCCCTGTATGCAGGAGTCCACTGCGGCCACTCATTTTACGCGCTCTCTCGCGAGCGATCTCGGCCGTCCCTGGCTTACCAAAAGAAATTCCATCAACGTCAAAAGTTGAGTCACAGCCAATAATGATCGCTGGGAAATCAATCATCTCTCTGACTGTGTGCGCCTTAGAAATCGCCAGAGCAATCACCATATCTTCTGGTGACATCGCATTGAAAAATTCTGTCTCTTCGTCAACATGGCTGACGATGATTTCAGGAGACAACCCAGCATCCACAAGAAGTCGTTTGCGTGAGGTCGATTGCGATGCAAGAACTATCTTCGGCATTAATCGAACTTTCTTGCGCCAAAGGTAATTTGATGTGGCAGAGGCTGGCGAAGTTGTGGAAGACCGAAGATACTTCTCTTAATAACCGGTTTAAGATCTACAGGTTTACGAGATGCCAGAGCTGTCTGCAACGCCAAGAGTTCTTCATTAGAAGGATTTCCTGAAGTGATCGTAAATTTCATTAGAGAGGAATATTTCCGTGTTTACGGGCAGGCAAAATATCGCGCTTGGTCTTTAATGTACGAAATGCCTTGGTGATGTAGGCGCGCGAATCTTCTGGCTCGATTACAGAATCAATTGTGCCGCGCTCGGCTGCAGCATAAGGATTAGAGAGTTTCTCGGTGTAATCGCTTACCAACTCTTTACGAAGAGATTCTGGATCATCTGACTCTGCAATATCTTTTCTATACAAGATATTCACCGCACCCTGTGCGCCCATCACGGCTATCTCGGCAGATGGCCAAGCAAAGTTGATATCGCTACCAAGATA
Source organism: Candidatus Planktophila sp. (assembly GCA_046096605.1). Classification (GTDB taxonomy): domain Bacteria; phylum Actinomycetota; class Actinomycetes; order Nanopelagicales; family Nanopelagicaceae; genus Planktophila. The sequence continues at coordinate 1,640 of JBJTKU010000042.1, forward strand.
TTTGGAGCCCATCACGATGAAAGCACCGCCATAGGCCTTTCGTGTAATCAACGTGACAAGCGGGACTGATGCTTCGGCATAGGCGTAGAGCAACTTCGCGCCACGGCGAATGATGCCGTTCCACTCTTGCTCGGTACCAGGCAAAAATCCGGGTACATCCACCAGAGTTAAGATTGGGATGTTAAAGGCATCGCAGAATCTTAAAAAGCGAGCTGCCTTCTCGCTTGAGTTTATATCAAGAGTTCCAGCAAGTTGTGAAGGTTGGTTTGCGATGATTCCAACGGATTGTCCTTCGATACGCGCAAATCCAACAATAATATTTGGTGCATAGAGTGCATGTACTTCGAGAAACTCACCCTCATCTACCAAAGTCTGAATGAGAGTCTTCATGTCATATGGCTGGTTAGGTGAATCTGGAATCAATGAATTGAGGGCTAGATCGGCGGCACTCTTATCTAAAGTTTCGGTGGCAGGCAGAACAGGAGAGCCATCCATATTATTGGAGGGCAGATACGACAAGAGCGCTTTTACGTAGTCGATTGCATCTGCTTCAGAATCTGCTAAGTAATGAGCATTACCTGATCTGGTGTTGTGAGTAAATGCACCGCCGAGCTCTTCCATACCAACGTCTTCACCAGTCACAGTCTTAATTACATCTGGGCCGGTAATAAACATATTCGACGTCTCTTTAACCATTACAGTGAAATCAGTGAGCGCAGGTGAATACGCAGAGCCTCCAGCACACGGACCAAGAATGAGCGAGATCTGTGGGATCACTCCCGAAGAGCGAGTGTTGAGACGAAAAATCTTTCCGTAGCCATTCAGGGATGCCACACCTTCCTGAATACGAGCTCCGCCAGAGTCATTTATACCAATCAATGGAATTCCACTTTTGAGTGCAAATTCAGCGATCTTTACTATCTTCTCGGCATGAACTTCACCGAGGCTACCTCCGAAAACAGTGAAGTCTTGGGAATAGAGTGCGATAGGTCGCCCATCGACAGTTGCAGTTCCAATAACCACACCGTCACCGTATGGACGCGAATTCTCCATACCGAATTGGTTGGAGCGGTGACGGGCAAACTCATCGATTTCGGTAAATGAATCTGCATCAACCAACATTTCGATACGTTCGCGCGCAGTGTATTTACCTTTAGCGTGCTGCTTCTCTACGGCTCGGGCTGATCCAGCATGGACGGCTTCATCGATTTTTTGGCGGAGATCTTCGATTTTTCCCGCAGTAGTGTGCAGATCTGGGCTCATGTGTATACGGTACTAGTCATGGGTACTGATTCGCCAAGAGCGCCACTAGATCAAAGTAAAATCACCGCAGCTCTGTCGCGGTACTGGCGAGTAAGCGTGGTTGATCTCACGCCATCAACCCAAGACGATCTACTTAAGAAAATTGCGAGTGGAGATGCAAACTGCGGTGATGTCATCCTAGCCAATTATCAAAGCGCAGGACGTGGACGACTTGGTCGTTCATTCATTGCACCAGAATCAACGGCTCTTCTTTTTTCTCTCTATCTAACTCCGCATCGCAATCGTGATTTTTGGGGTTTCATTCCGCTGCTTGCAGGATTATCAATTGCAAATACTTTGAGAAAAATTGGAGCAGATCTTTCGATTAAATGGCCAAACGATTTACTCATTAATGATCGAAAAGTTGGCGGAATAATCTCTACTGCAGCTGGCGATGGAGTCGTTGTTGGAATCGGAATTAACGTTTCAAACACAGCTAGAGAACTTCCAGTCGATCACGCAACATCACTTGCAATTGCCGGTCTGACGCAACTTGATCGAAACTTCCTCTTGCCTCTTCTCTTAAATACGCTAGAGAAAGATTTTGTACTATGGGATAACGGTGAGAGTTTACTTGATAGATATACTAAAATCTGCGCCACTATCGGACAAGAAATCTCAATTGAACAACCTGGCGGCCACACAATCCAATCTCGAGCGCTGAGAATCGATGAATTGGGGCAACTTCACCTTGAGAATGGCGATCACGTTTCTGTCGGTGATGTGATTCATCTACGATAGCGCTATGAGAAGTCGCTTCCCAGTAGTTGGGGTAATTGGAGCCGGTCAATTAGCCCGCATGACTGTTGCTCCAGCGATTGCACTCGGAGTCACACTCAAACTTTTTGCCCAAGATAAAGACGATAGCGCGGCTCAAATTTGTGATCACGAAGTTGGAGATTTTCGAAACCTAAAGGAAGTTTTGAGATTTGCTCGCACGTGCGATGTCATCACCTTCGAACACGAACTTGTACCGCTCTCTGTTATCAAGGGTTTAGAGGCTGAAGGAGTTCGGGTTTATCCGCCATCCTCTGCATTTATCTACTCGCAAAATAAGGCAGAGATGCGTCAAGTTCTCAAAGACCTCCCGTCTCCTGTGTGGCAGTTAGTCACAGATGAGGAGAAAGTTACGAAATTCCCGGTCATCGCTAAGGCCGTTTCAGGCGGTTATGACGGTCGTGGTGTCTGGAAGATACTTAATCG
>JBJTKU010000043.1:0-8703 GCA_046096605.1 Candidatus Planktophila sp.
CGTTGGCGCAAAGATCACTGTCGAAAATCCTGGAATTACTCTCCTAGTTGAAACACCTGGTCGAGTAGTAGTTGCAATTGAACCAAGCAAAGTTCAAGAACTTAAGGATGCAGCCGGAGATCTTCCGTTGACTTACCTCGGAACAACTGGCGGCGATGCTCTTGTCATCAACGATGTGCAGATTCCATTGGATGAACTCCGTACCGCATATACATCTACCTTCCAGAAACTTTTTGGATAAATAATGCGCGATCCCATCATCCTCGAACAAGTGAAGTCATCACTGGCCGAACTTGCACGGATTGCACCAGGACGAGCAATTGAAGTTCGGATTCCGCCCTATGCTGCAATTCAATGTGGAGATGGACCCACGCACACTCGCGGAACACCACCGAATGTGATCGAGATGCAGGCAGATGTCTGGTTAGCTCTGGTTAATGGTGATGAAATCTGGGCAGATGCCCTCAACCGCGGTGCAATTAGCGCATCCGGTGCTCGAGCAGATTTATCCGCGCTACTTCCATTTGAAAAAAGGATCACGCCATGAGCAGACGCGCAGACGGATTACTCAATCACAATTACCCAGGGGAAGATAAAGGGCCACAAGATGCCTGCGGTGTCTTTGGCGTCTGGGCACCTGATGAAGAGGTTGCAAAGTTAACCTTCTACGGTCTCTATGCATTGCAACATCGCGGAACAGAATCTGCTGGCATCGCAACTTCAGATGGCGAACGCATCGTGGTCTTTAAAGATATGGGTCTTGTTTCGCAGGTATTTACCGAATCAGATTTGGCAACTTTGCCTGGAAATCTTGCCATTGGTCACTGTCGCTATAGCACCACGGGTTCAAGTACATGGGTCAATGCCCAGCCCACACTGCGCCCAACCCAGTACGGAACGCTGGCTTTAGCCCATAACGGCAACCTCACCAATACGGGTGAACTTGCGCAAATGGTGGCAAAACTTGAGACCCTGGATAAGAATGAGCGCGGTGCCACAACAGATACCGAGATCATGACAGCGCTCATCGGTTTGCAAGATGAGAAGAATGTTGAGGCAAGTGCACTAGCTGTCTTGCCGTCACTAGAAGGTGCATTCTCACTTGTCTTTATGGATGAGCGCACACTCTATGCAGCGCGCGATCGCCACGGTGTTCGCCCTCTTGTTATTGGAAAACTTGAACGCGGATGGGTAGTGGCTTCTGAATCAGCAGCGCTCGATATCGTCGGTGCAGCATTTGTTCGTGAAGTTGAACCTGGTGAATTTTTGGCAATTAATGAAGATGGCATCAGATCACAGATGTGGGCAGCACCCGAACCAAAGGGTTGTATCTTTGAATATGTCTATCTTGCACGTCCTGATACTTCGATTGCTGGACAAAGCGTTCATGCAACTCGAGTGCGCATTGGCAGACAGTTAGCAATCGAAGCTCCAGTTGAGGCAGATCTTGTTATTCCAGTTCCAGAATCTGGAACACCGGCTGCCATTGGTTTTGCCCAAGAATCTGGTATTGCATATGGACTGGGTCTGGTAAAGAACTCATATGTTGGCCGCACATTTATCCAGCCATCACAGACCATTAGACAACTCGGTATTCGTCTAAAGCTCAATCCGCTGCGCGAAATCATTGAAGGCAAGCGCATCGTAGTTGTTGATGATTCGATTGTTCGCGGAAATACCCAACGTGCGATTGTTCGTATGCTGCGTGAAGCTGGCGCACTTGAGATCCATGTTCGTATCTCTAGCCCACCAGTTAAATGGCCATGTTTCTATGGAATCGATTTTGCAACGCGCGCAGAATTAATCGCCAGCGGTCTTGAGGTCGAGGAGATTCGCAGATCTATCGGAGCAGATTCACTAGGCTATGTCAGCGCCGAAGGCTTGATCGAAGCCACTCATGTAGCCGCAGATAAGCTCTGTACCGCTTGTTTTACAGGCACTTATCCGATTGCTATTCCAACAGATCTTTCAGAAGGTAAATTGCGACTTGAGATATTGGATCAAAACCCATGAGCACATATAAAGATGCAGGCGTAGATATCGATGCCGGCGATCGCGCCGTTGAATTAATGAAGGCATCAATTGCTAAGGCATCGCGCAAGGAAGTTGTTGGTGGCATCGGTGGCTTCGCCGGTCTCTTTGATGCAAGTGCCATCAAGTCGATGCAACAACCGCTACTTGCAACTTCAACAGATGGCGTGGGTACAAAGACAGAGATTGCCCGCATCTTGGGTAAGTACGACACAATCGGCGAAGATCTCGTTGCGATGGTTGTTGATGATTTAGTTGTCTGCGGTGCAGAACCGTTGTTTATGACAGACTACATTGCAGTTGGAAAGGTAATTCCAGAACGCATCGCTGCAATTGTCGCCGGTATCGCACGCGGTTGCGAAAAAGCTGGTACCGCACTTGTTGGTGGCGAAACTGCAGAGCATCCAGGTTTAATGGGTGAAGATGAATTCGATATTGCAGGCGCTGCCACTGGTGTCGTTGATGCACATCTGCAATTGGGTGCACACCGTGTAAAAGCTGGCGATCTGCTGATTGCAATGCCCGCATCTGGAATTCACGCAAATGGATTCTCACTTGTACGCCACATTTTGGCGACTGAGAAGATTGATATCACCGCTCATGATGCAGAATTTGGTAAGACTCTCGGCGAAATTTTGTTAACCCCGACCGAGATCTACTCACTTGATTGCCTTGCGCTCATCAAAGTTCTAAAAGAAAATTTGCGCACCTTCTCGCACATCACAGGTGGAGGCCTTGCAGATAACACTGCTCGCGTTATTCCAGATGGCTTCATAGCTACCTTTGATCGATCAACTTGGGCACTTCCGCACGAGATGGAGTATTTGGCCGCTCGCGCTGGCGTCCCTCAGGCAGATATGGAACGCACCTGGAATGTCGGTATCGGCATGGTCGCAATCGTCGATCCCAGCGCAGCCCAGCTCACTATCGCCTCTTTGGCAGCCCGCGGCATGCGTGCCTGGGTAGCCGGTCAGGTCGATTCCGCTCCTGGCGCTAGCGCGAAGGCCGCTTTGGCCGGGACCTATAAATCACGCTAAAGTGCTCTATACAGACGAAAAGCTATTGGTAAGGAGGCCGCCCCATGGGTAGAGGCCGTGCAAAAGCTAAACAGACAAAAGTTGCCCGCGACCTGAAGTACAACTCTCAGGAAATGGATCTTGATCGCCTGGCAAAAGAACTTCACGGTGATGCGCCAACTACTGATAACCGTGAGGATGACGATCCCTTCGCTGAAGGCAATTACATCCCACGTGCGTAAATAGCGCGTACACAGATGCTCCCAACACCATACGTTGCATCGTTGCGCGTATTCGAACCGCTCGAAGCCTTTGATCCTGTCGATCGACTTCGTTGGCAATCACTTTCTGCAGATCACAATTCTCGTGAAGAAGAACAACGGCTAGCACTTGAACGCGTTGTATTTCCGCAACCACCTAATGCTCGGCCAGATGGAGCGCACATTCTCGATTTAGATGGCGCTCGCTATGTCTGCCCCTGGTCAACTGCCACACGTTGTTGGGCAGCTCTGGAAAGTTTCAAAGCGCAATTTCCACCACCGATATCGCACTTCTTCGTTTCACCTGCGCTAGAAGAAGTAATTACTAGCGGAATGGATTTCACCGACGAACGAGTGCCACATACATTAAGTGAGACTTGGGTAATTCCACCGCGCTGGTTCTCGATATTCACACCCAATGAACGAGAGATCGGTAGCGATCTCCATGGACCATTTTCTAGAGCACGCACAACAATTGCTCGTGCCAAAGAACGCACAGCACATGCACATCAAACAGTTGTGGGTGCATTTGGTGTTGGACCTGTTGAACAAGAGATTGAAAATCTCCTTGAATGGCTAGAGATTTTTCATCCAGAGTCATTGGTTGAACTCGATTACGGTGGTCTAGCCGGATACCTTTCTATTGCATTGACTAATGAGGGTGAAGATGGCCTCTCTGCAGATACCTCGATTGAAGATGTGCTGAACTCACTCGATGGATTGGCACAAGGTGATGGCGCTATTGCAGGTCAGGGATATGAGCGACTAGTTCGCCGCTGGCGTAGCGTGCAGGCGTTCGAAACCTCCTTCTAGTTATTGACCACCTTGCCAAGAACCCTAAATCGCAGGGATACTTCGGGGCATTGCGGGGCAAAACGGACATCACCGATGCAACCGCCATTGGATATAAGAGGAGAATCATGAGCCGTCTACCCGATGCTGAGGTGCTCCTGACTCCACGCGAAGTTGCAGATCTCTTTGGCGTTGATCCTAAAACAGTTACACGTTGGGCAAAGGCGGGAAAGCTCACCTCAATTCGCACATTGGGTGGACATCGTCGATACCGTAAATCTGAAGTTGATGATCTTCGCGCAAATTACTTCAAGGCACAGTAGGACTTCTGTAACACCATGAGTGATATCTCAATTGGTAAGTACCTTTTGCTGGGTGCTCTCACACTTGTTTTCGTTGGCATCCTGACGCCAATTATGCGAAAAGTCGCAATCTCTGTTGGCGCAGTTGATGCTCCAACACTTGCACGCAAAGTTCAGAAAGAGCCAGTTCCATATCTAGGCGGCGTTGCAATTGCAATCGGTGTAGTCGGCGCATCTTATGGTTCACTTTTGGTCGCAGATTTCACTCTGCAGAATTTCAAACTTGCCAGTTTTGTCTTAGTTCCAGCAATTGCAATTTCTGTCATGGGTCTCATTGATGATCTCAAAGGTTTAGAGCCATGGCCACGTTTAATTGCCCAGACTTTTACTGGGATTATTGTCGCTGTTATTTTGACCGTTACCGACACAATGGGCGTCGCCTTTGGAAATACTTTCCTTAATTACACGATCTCTGTCCTATGGATTGTCGGAGTCTGCAACTCTATTAATTTCTTTGATAACCACGATGGTGGCGCAGCCGGAACAGTTGCGGTGATCTCACTCTTCTTATTCTTTATCGCCTTCGATCGCCAGCAAGTGCTGGTCAGCGCATTGGCGATTGTGACTGCAGGAGCGACCGCTGGATTTCTTATCTGGAATCGCCACCCAGCAAAGATCTATATGGGCGATGCCGGTGCGCTCTTCCTAGGAATTATCATCTCAGTGCTCACAATTCGCTTGAGTCCAGGGATCATCCCGCAAGAGAAATCTCTTGCGATTCCAGCGCTATTAATGGCAACACCAATTTTAGATACAACTGTTGCTGTGATTTCACGACTGCACCGAGGTATTTCGCCCTTTCAAGGTGGACGTGATCACTTATCGCACCGTTTAATGCGCGTTGGTTTATCGCGAAAAGCTACCGCTCTGACTTTATGGGCGTTGGCGGCTTTCTACGGCGCACTTGCACTTGCTCTCTATACCTGGCCAGATACCTTAGGTTGGCCGATCATCGCATGTGCAGCGATTGCATGGATTGGAAAACTCACTTTCTTCCTGAGAATTCCATCCGAGGGGTAGACTGCGCTCATGTCAAATAACGAGAACCCAGTTGACGATGTTAAAGCGAAGATGGCTGCTGCCCTAGAGGCGAAGAAAAATAAAGGTGGTCGTCCTGCATCATCTGGTGGAACTAGCGGTGGATCAAAGATCCGCGGCGGCCAGCGCAGTGGTGGTGCACCTCAGGTGCAGCGCAAGGCAGGGCCTTCAGGTTCTGGCTCTGCTGGTTAATTTTTATCTCGAATTTAAAACATCTTTAAATAAATCTAGAGTGGCTCGGGACAGGATCGAACTGTCGACCTCACGATTTTCAGTCGCGCGCTCGTACCAACTGAGCTACCGAGCCAATATGTAGTTGTATAGATCTAACTTTTTAAGTTAGAAAAATAGAGAGTGTGTGGACACTCTCTACTGGCGACCCAGACGGGACTAGAACCCGCGACCTCCGCCGTGACAGGGCGGCGCGCTAACCAACTGCGCTACTGGGCCAAACTCTTTACTTCTTCGTGCCCCCAACGGGATTCGAACCCGTGTTACCGCCGTGAAAGGGCGATGTCCTAGGCCCCTAGACGATGGGGACGTTTGAGGCTGGCATATCGTACCTGCCACGTACACCTAAGACCAACACGAGTTTTCTCAAGTGAGATCAGGTGCTTTTTCTCGCTTATTTCGCAGTGCCAGCAGCGAGCTGGTAACAAGGGCTGCCCCTGCTGCAAAGAGTCCGAGGGCAGAGCCAACAGATCCACCCAATGTTTGTGCAACAAATTCACCAACGCCGACAGTTGTTGTCAGAACTGCGGTGATCAATAACGGCCAACGATTGACACGTAGGTAGAGCCAGGTTGTAAGTGATGCAACATAAATCATTGCAAGGTATGACGGCAAGTGATCGGTGCGGAAGAAAAATACTTGTGTAGCGATGAAGAGAGTTGCACCCGCAAAGAGAAAACCAAGATTTTGATCGACGTGCTCAAAATACGTGAGCGCTAACCATCCTGTACCAAGAACGATGAAATAACTGCCGATGAAAATTTGAGGGCCTGCACCGACAGGAGTCAGATCTGAGGCAACCATAATTCCTGCAAGGAAGATAAACCCATACATCACAACGTGACCAACTAAGGTCTGGACAAAGTAATAACCAATAATTGCCACAGCGGTACCTGCCAAAAAAGCAAGGGTGGGTGCTTCATTTTGCGGATCGATAATTGCGACGGTTCCTGTTGTACTAGCAGCAGATAAACCGTAGAGAACTCCAGCCAGACGGGCTTTGACTGATGTGCTCTTCCCAACAATGAGAGCCAATGCAAAGAGAGTTACTGCCAGGGCTCCAAAGAGTGTCGCACGCTGCCACTGCAGAAATGACTCCCATTGACGAGCTGTAATTATGGTGATTGCAATAACAACAAATGCGCCACCTAAGTAACCGGCAATTTCTGCGAGGACGCTCTTGCGTGATTCAGATTGAACTTCTGTTGCGATGTATCGGCTACGGATCATCTCGGCTTGATCGACGCTCAAGGACCCGTCATGCACGAGTCCATCGAGCGCCGTATCAAGCTTTCGGAGATCTGACACGACTTATGCCAAACTCCATCGGACGGTGATCGACACAGTGACATCTTGCTTTCCAAGATCTATCTCTGTCGCCATCGAATCTGCAGCTTTTGCAACCGGTGTATAGGTTGGGTATGAAACCGGGCTTGAATTTTCAACGAGGTAGGTCACCTTGCCAAGTTTTACTCCAAGCAGTTTTGCATAAGATGAAGCCTTCGCCTTGGCATTTGCAACGGCTGCAGTACGTGCAGATGCAGTTGCCTTTGCAGAATCAAGAACAAATGGTGTCGCACCTTGGATCTGCACGGAATCTCCACCTGCTGCAACGACATCGTCGACTACAGCACCAGCACTTGTTGCGTTGCGGATGATGACTTCAAAACTCTGGGTTGCACGATATCCAATCTGTACTGATCCCTTATCTTGGGTGTAGTTGTACTCGGGATAGACAGAGATACTTGTTGTCTTTACATCCTTTGTTGCGATGCTCTTTGCTTTAATGGCATTCCGTACCTTTGTAGCGGCAGCGGAAGTCTTTGAGAGAGCCTCTGCACTAGTTGCACCAATGATCGAAACAATTGCATTGAGGCGAACCGCATCAGGAGTTACCTGAACGATGCCTTCGGCATTGACTGTTATATATCGCTCTGGAGTAGCCGCTGATGCTGGGAGAGCAAAGGCGGTCGCTGCGACGAGAGCGACTACTGGGATTGAGATCAATTTCTTAGTCATTTTCATGGCACAAGTATTGCACCTCTTTATAACGCTTATCTGTGGAGGTGCTGATACAACTCTGTGTGATCTGTAGACATTTTCGCTAGTGAGAAAAATTTGACCGATCTTTCTTGCCCTGCGCTACCCATAATGTGGCGCAGAACTGGGTCAATAATCAATTTTTCTAAAGCATCTGTCAGGGCTTTCGAAGAGCTCTCAGTGAGATATCCATTGCTTTCGTGGATGACGATGTCGCTCACTGATCCCACCGATGTAGCAACTATAGGTAAGCCGGCTTGTGCTGCCTGAATCAAAGTCAGAGGTATTCCCTCGTTATCGCTGGTTAGTAGTGCGATATCACTTGCTGCAAAGAGCTCTGCAATATCTTTACGCCAGCCTAGGAATTCGATAGGAAGATTCTCGGCAATCGCTCGTTCTTTGCATGAAGCAAAGAGTTCCCCTTCGCCGGCAACAATAACTTTAGCCTTCAACCCACGACTCTTTATTTCGGCGGCAACTTCAAGTAATCGATCTGGCCGCTTAATCTGGGTCAATCGTCCAACGAATGCAATATAAGAGATGCCATCTTCCATACCAAAGGCTTTACGCACCTGCGTCTTGTCAAATCTCGCAGGCTCTTTCAGTCCTGGGTAGAAGACCTTGTATTGGTCCGCCTCGCCAATACCAACTTCCAACAAATCATCTTTAACCTTGTTGCCGACTGCGATCAAAACATCTGTGCGCTTTGCTAAGAATTTCTCAATGGCGATAACCAGGCGCACTTTCCATCCGCTGAAATATCCGTGCAGAAGATGGCCGTGAAAGGTATGTATGCGCTTAACTTTTCGCCCTGCCAGCATTGATGCGAGGCGACCAATACAAAGTCTTCTACCCAGGACTGAAAGAGCCTGAGAGATTCGATAAGACGCAGGTGCGTAAAGCCTTCGGTATGGAAGATGGCATTTCTTATAT
>JBJTKU010000044.1:0-6495 GCA_046096605.1 Candidatus Planktophila sp.
GGTATCGCGACTGCGTCGTGGCGAGATAGATTTGCATGAATGCCATGAAGATCTGCGCCATATCTGGCAGTTATGTACTGAGGCGAAAGATTTGACGCTGGGCGCATTTGATCCGTGGGCAGCGCTCGGTGGATTTGATCCATCAGGGATTGTGAAAGGCTGGGCGGCACATTGCGCGGCTGACATGTTGGTTGCAGATGGTGCGGTCCATGTATTGATCAACGCGGCAGGTGACCTTGTATTACGCGGTGGAGATTTGGGTGACGATGGTGTGGTTCGCCCGTGGCCTGTGGGAATAAGCGATCCTGATGATGTTGATCAGATTGTCAAAAGCTTTGCAGTCACAGATGGTGCGGTAGCAACAAGTGGCGATTACGAACGTGGCGAACATATTCGCGATCCACGCAATGGCATGGCAGCACTCGGTGCAAAGTCGGTATCAGTGATCGGACCTGATGGAGGCCTGGCAGATGCGCTGGCAACAGCCGTGATGGTCGATGGAATCGACGCGCAGAAGTGGGTGGTGCGCGAAGAGCTACGTGAATACAGCTTCTATGTGATCAATCGCCACGAAGGTACTGCCTGGCTTTATGGTCCAAATAAAGGGTATTAAGCGCTTACTTCGTTAAGTGCTGTGATCTCTTGGTCACTTAGCTCAATAACCTGAACTATCTCTTCAAGTTGTTCGACAGTACGGGCGGATGCAATCGGTGTACTTAACTGCGGGTTAGAACGTAACCAAGCAAGAGATACAGCAGATACTGATGATTTATGTGCTGCTGCGATCTCATCCATCACAGATAAGATGTGATAACCCTTAGGGGTTGCAAACTCTTTGACGCCTTCTGCGCGCACCGATTCAACAACTTTACCTTCGCGATATTTTCCAGAAAGAAATCCGCGAGCAAGGCCATAGAAAGGAATTGCTGAGATTCCATTGGCGGCTAGGACAGGTTGTTGCTCTGATTCAAATGGGTTGCGAGATACCAGGTTGTATTGATCTTGTAGCGCAATGTAACTTGGCAAGTTGTGCTTTGCTGAAATATCAAGGGCTTCTTGTAACCGTGCACCTGTGTATTGCGATGCTGCGATATATCGAACCTTTCCTTCGGCAATTAACTGTGCGAATGCACCGAGGACATCTTCAAGCGGAATTGTTGGATCATCATGGTGTGCGTAATAAATATCGATGTAATCGGTCTGTAGGCGCTTGAGCGAATCATCACAGGCGGCCTTGATGTTATCTGGGTGAAGTCCGGGGCGGGTAGGAAGCTTTGCAACTTTAGTTGCCACAACCATTTCGCTGCGATTGCCGTGTTTCTTCATCCAGTTACCGATAATGGTTTCAGATTCGCCGCCGACATTTCCTTCTTTCCATGCTGAGTACATATCAGCGGTATCGACGAAGTTTCCGCCGTGGGCAGCATATGCATCGAGGACTGCGTGGGATTGGCGCTCGTCGGCGCTCCAGCCAAAGACGTTGGTGCCTAGGCAGAGTTCGTGGACGACAAGATCTGTCTCAGGAATAGTGATCATGAGATGAGCCTATCGAAAATTAGCGAGTGTAGATTCGCTTTGCTGAAGTAAATGCTGTGAAGGCACTTGGGTCAGAAAGTGATGTATTTATTTCAACACTTAATGTGCCGTCAGCATTAACCTGCAGCGCAACAACTCCTTTAGCCATACCGGTTACGACTGTATAACCGACTGGCCACGGAGCCATACTTCCTGGTGGATTGGCAGCAACTCCTGCAGGTGGCGCGTAAGAAAGTTGGGCGAGTTTATAGACAACCATGCCGTTTCTCATTGTGAGTTTATCTGGCGTAGTTTGTCCTGAACCAATTATCAATGCTGCTTGATCAGCATCCCCTTTTGGATCCTTCCACCACCCTGAAGAGAAGACCCACGCTTGTGTATCTACCTGATGTGGTGCAATCGCTAAGTGACTCCAGGAGTAATCATTCTTTCCAGGAACCATGCCTGAACCCAACATCGCTGAAGCATTTTCATAATCACTATTGAGGCGTCCCGCATATCCGTTTGTTCCAGATAAGAACCAGTTACCTGATGCGGTACCTGCAATATCATGATCAATTTTTCCGACTCGAGGGGAACTTGTCTTCTGCAACTGTGCTTCCATTGCTGAACGTATAGATGGCGCAAAGAACGGAAGAAAATCAGCTGTATATGGCTTCCAGGTATCTAATGTGAGATATGACTGAATATTTTGGAAACCAGATAACCATTGGGTTCCGTCGAAGACGTTGAAGTCAAGCATGGTCTCTGCCTGCTGTCCAAATTCATCGCCGGCGTTGACCTTAATACTTGTCTTGATATATCCAGAGTTAGCAGCCTGTGAAGCAACTGATGCGAGTACACCCGTCACCTTATTCATCACCATGTAGACCGAATAGAGATTGCAGCCGTGGTCAATAACGACTCGATAAGAATTAGGTGATCCAAGATTTGAAACTTCAGTAATTGTTCCAGCTGCCGGTGCCGTTACAGGGACGTAATCTGCATCTGTTAATTGACTCTTGTTCTTGGAGAGAGACTTCAACCCAAGGTATGCGTGATCAATTGGAGTGACGTGTCCACCAACCATTGATCCATATGGGATAGATGGTGCTAATTGATCAAGGGGGATGACAGGGGATGTAAATGTAATTGAGGATGGTTTACACGTAGGCTCTTGGGCACCTGGTCCACCAAGTATTTGTGCCAATGTTGGATACCATGATGGTCTTGATGTAAATCCACCAGTAGGAGTTTTTGGAGCATCCGCAGCTAAGAGATAGCTGACTTTCCCATTCTTACAAATAGCAGTCATCAATCCATTCCATGCGATTTCACCATTCTTGCTACATGCAGCACCAAGTTGTCCTAATGTAAAACTGGTGTTCTGAGTGTTTCCTCCGCCACCGGAACCACTACCGCCGCCTCCACCGGAACCACCACCGCCGTCTCCACCGGAACCACCACCACCGCCGGAACCTTGCTGACTTTGTGGCCGCCATGAACTCTTTCCATCTCCACCTTTGGTGCAATAGAGAGTGTTTCCGTTCTTATCTTGCGCTGGAGCACTTCCTTCCGTGCAGAGAAATCCTTCGGTCACGTTTGAACTTGCAGCTGGTTTTGCGACAGGCACACCTGAGTTCCAGACCAGAGACTTACCTTTTTTCACGCAAGTAAATGTTTTAACTTGGTAGGTCACTTTCTGATTTACCGTCGAGCATTTTGTCCCAGCCTTCGGATTGGCACCCTCGGCTAATCCAATTCCGGCAATTGAAAGTAGAGCGGCGAGGCCAAAGACGATGAATTTTCTCATCGTAAAAATGTACTCCTGGCTTTTTGGCCCTGGAAGGGGTCGCCCCCATATAAATTGATGAAATTTCATCGCTTGCCCTTAACCTTGGCTACATGGTTGCAACCACAGGAGGCTTTACAAGCGAAGGTTTAGCCCTCGAGGCAAAGACCTTGACGCTGGCATCTTTGACGCAGGCAGAAGCCCTGGAGATCGGCGAGATTGCCGTGGCATTGGGACGCGGGCGTAAAGCACCGATTGCGATCGAGGTAAAGATGGGGGCATGGAGCGTCTTTCACGCATCGTTGCCAGGATCAACTCCAGAAAATGATTCGTGGATTGCACGTAAGGCGCGCGTTGTTTTAGCAACAGGGCGATCAACGATGCACGAGAGGGTCGATGCAGAAGAGCGCGGTGTGGATTGGTATAAAGAAAAAGGTTTGCCGGAAGAGACACATGCAATTCATGGCGGAGCGCTGGCGTTAAATGTTTCAGGACTTGGATGTGTTGGTCAGTTAATTATCTCTGGGTTGCCACAAGTTGATGATCATCTCTTTGCGGTAGAAGTGATTACTGAATTCTTAGCGCGCAAAGGAGAACTTGCGTGAGTATCTGGGTATGCGGTGAAGTTCTCATAGATATTTTGCCAAGTGGTCCAGTTGTTGGCGGCGGACCTGCCAACACGGCAAAGGCGTTGGCGCGATTAGGACATGATGTGCACTTTATCGATGGCATCTCAACTGATGCATATGGGCAATCTGCACGTGAAGAGCTATTGCGCGATGGTGTGAAGTTAGATTTAGCACTGGCAAGTGATAAGCCAACCTGTACTGCGACGGTGACGTTAGATGCAGCAGGTGGAGCCTCCTACGAATTTTTAATTGATGGCACTGCGACTTTTGATTTTGCATCGTCATGGTTACCTGATCCTTATCGTTATCAACCGCAGGTTCTGCACATCGGAACACTTGTAACGATGATTGAACCTGGTGCATCAGCTCTCTATGACTGGGCGATGCAGGTGGCTGAGTTTGCCCCGATTGTCTTTGATCCAAATATCCGCCCATCGGTGCAGCCAGATCGAGATTTATATGAAGCTGCCGTTGAGAAATGGGCGGCACTTTCTGCGGTTATTAAGGTAAGCGATGATGATTTAGCGTGGTTATTTCCGGACCAGACTATTGATGATGTGGCTAGTCGCTGGGTAAACGACGGCGCATTCTTAGTCGTAGTTACACGCGGTGCAGATGGTCTGGTCGGATATACATCAGAGGGTCGCGTTGAGGTGCCCGGCGTCAAGGTTGATGTTGCCGATACCGTCGGTGCAGGAGATACAGTGGGTGCAATCGTGGTGGAAGCGATGATCGCGCACGGTCTCATTGCACTTCGCGGTGATCTATTGAAATATGTATTGGCACGTGCAGCATCGGCTGCTGCGATTACTTGTTCGCGTAAAGGTGCACAACCACCCTATAAACATGAGCTACCAATAGTTGCGGTGAAGTAATGCAATTTATAGATGATGCAGATTTTCAGATTCGAATCGATGATGATCAAGGTGCAAATATTGCATCGGTTGTATGGCGAGATATGCAATTTGCGCTGCCCTTTCGTGGCTCACCTTTAAATTACGGTTGGTATGGACTTGCACCATGGGCTGGGCGAATTCGCGATGGATTGATTACTTCGCCTACAACTGGTGTCCATCAGCTACCAACAAACCTGATGCCGCCACATGCAATTCATGGATTCGGATTTGTTTCATCGTGGCAAGAGATCGGTCCAGGACGTTCTTTACTGCATCTTCCTGCACCATATAACGGTGCAACAGTGGAACAGAAAGTGGAAGTATTAGATGACGCAATTCGTTGGTCACTCGAATATGAAGCAGGCGATTGCGATCTTCCGGCATGGCTAGGTTTTCATCCGTGGTTTCCGCGCGAACTCGATCGTGGCGGTCAGATCGAGTTGGAATTTACTGCAGAGAAGATGCTCAAGCGTGATGGTGAAGGAATTGCTACTTCAGAAGTAATTACACCAGGGCCACAACCTTGGGATGATGCATTTACCGGTATTCGTGGAACCCCTGCTGTGATTTGGGAAGATGCTGCGCGTATTGATATTGAATCTGATGCGCCATGGTGGGTTGTCTATACCGAAGATACTGATGCGATCTGCGTCGAGCCACAAACAGCCCCACCTGATGCGGCAAATCTTGGAATTCGTGGCGAAGATTACTTAGAAGCGTTATTTGTCTTTACCGCAATTTAAGTAAAAGTTAGCTCGAGTACCTAAGATGTGGCTATGGCTACTGTTATTAATCGCGAACACCTGAAAAAATTGCGCGCAATTGAAGATGCACGCTTTCTTGATACCCATAAGAAATCGGCGGCAGAGTTCGAACGCTCTAAGAAGGTAATGCACGAAGGTGTTCCGATGTCATGGATGGCTAAGTGGCCCGGCGATCATGCCGTCTTTGTAAAGAGCGCAAAGGGTGCTCACTTTCAAGATATCGATGGCAACGATTACATCGACTTCTGCCTGGGAGATACCGGTTCGATGACCGGGCACTCACCTGATGCCACAGTTGCCGCAATTACCGCGCAAGCGACCGAGGGAATTACTGCGATGCTTCCGACGGAAGATGCATCGATTGTCTCTGCCGAACTAGCCGCTCGTTTTGGTCTGCCCCTCTGGCAATTTACTGTCACAGCAACTGATGCCAATCGCCACGTGATTCGCTACTGCCGTCTGATTACTGGGCGATCAAAAATAATTGTCATTGATAAGTGTTATCACGGAAGCGTTGATGAAACCTTTGCAACGTTAGATGGATCTGGAAACACCATCAAGCGCGAAGGAAATATCGGTGCACCGGTTGATTTGGCGCAGACAACTCGAGTTGTTGAATTTAATAATTTGGCAGCGATGGAGGCAGCGTTAGCCCACGGTGATGTTGCAGCTATCTTGATGGAACCTGCAATGACCAATATCGGCATTGTTCAGCCTGAAGATGGATACCTTGTCGGCGTTCAGGATTTAGCAAAGAAATATGGCGTGCTCTTAATTATCGATGAGACACATACGATCTCAGTTGGTTTTGGTGGAATGACGGCCGCCCTTGGTCTTAAGCCTGATTTCTATACGATCGGTAAGGCAATTGCAGGGGGTGTTCCGGTTGGAACATTTGG
>JBJTKU010000045.1:0-3889 GCA_046096605.1 Candidatus Planktophila sp.
AAGATGATTGCTGATCAACGCGAGGCAATCTCTCGCACTATGGAAAAGTATTCATCGCCGCAAGCGCTAGCAAATCAAGCAGCAGCTCTGGGAATGAGTCCATCCGAAAACACGAATTCCGTTATTTGCAATTGTTGCAAAGATACTTGTCGCCTGCATAGCATTGAGTGAGTAACCCTGACCGAAAGCAACTGTTGGCGCCGTCGTTCCAGACCAATCTTTCACAGCCAACAACTTACCCTCATTTTCGCCAGGCAGACCTACGCCGGTCTTTTCGCCAATACCAAATTTTGTGAGGTATGCGTGCAATGTGTCATTGCTCATGGTTTCGGCGATCTTGATTGTTCCAGTGTTACTTGAAACTGCAAGAATTCCTGCAGTAGTTAATTTCTGCAATGAGTGGTGCTCATGATCTTTGAAGTCCTCTCCTGCGCGACGTATTTTATAAGGCACATCAAAGACAGTCTCTGGAGAGATAGTTCCTTCTTCAAGTGCTGCAGCAAGGGTCATCACTTTTCCAGTTGAACCCGGTTCATAGACATCTTGAACTGAAGGGTTGCGCATTAAATTAAGGGAAACATTCTTTGTATTATTTGGATCAAAAGTTGGAGCTGTTGCATGAGCCAGAATTGCACCAGTTTTTGGATCCATCACTATGACAGTGCCGCTACTTGCACGGGCGCTTTTTACCGCTTGCGCAATCGCCTTAGAAGCAACCCATTGAATATCGCGATCGATCGTTAGCCTGACCGTGGTGCCAGCTTGAGCTGCAATAATTTCTGATTGAGAGCCAGGAATTTCCGCACCGCGTCCTCGCGCATACGAGTAGGCCCCAGGAACTCCAGAGATTGCAGAATTCATACTCAGTTCAATGCCAGAGGCTCCAATTCCATCTTTGCGAACAAAACCAACAAGAGAAGAGACGAGATTGCCGGATGGATATTCTCTAACGTAATTTCTTTCTGGAAAGAATCCAGCAATCCGCTTGTCGTATTCGTTATTGCTAAGCCCAGCGTTGTATTTATCGATGGCAGATGAGAGACGGTTCCAGACACTAGGTGCGGCACTTTCTAGCACCATTGAGTACCTGCGGGTTCCGGTGATTGCTATTTCAACTTCAGTAACAGGAAGGCCAAGAATTGGGGCAGCAAAGGCTGCAACACGAGCTGGTTCTTTAATTAGTTTCTGGTCGACAACAATATTGATTGCAGAGACACTTCGGGCAAATGCGACTCCATTTATATCTGTGATATCTCCACGAGGAGCTTGAATAGAACGAGTGGACTCCATCTCATTTGCCGCCTTCAATCTATATTCCTCAGATTGAATTCCTTGAATCTGAATCAAGCGGGCTGCAAAAAGAAGAAAAATAACCAGCAAAATGATGAAGAGGTTACGAATTCGCCGTATCGAAAGATCAAAATTACCCACGCGTAATCCCGCCTTCATCGAGTACTGCCGGCATCTGTGGAGTTAGGTCAAGAAATTTCGGGTTTTCGGATGGACTCATTCCCAGAGCTGCTGCTTGATTTGCTAACGCTTGAGGCGATGAATACTTCTCCGTAGTGCGAGAGATTGCCTCGCGTTGATCAGCAATCATCTTCGACTCGGATTTAAGTTCTGAGAGTACGAAAGCATCCTGTGCTAGTAGCGTATTGATTCCAAGTAGCGCCAAAAAACCAAGAGCTGCAACAACTGTAAGGAATTTGGCAAAGTACTTTTGAGTCTCTTGCACTTCTTCTGAAGAACTAGGCACGATCTTAAGGAGAGCCCGGGAAGAGTGTGAGGCGACTTTCTCGCGAGTCTGTGCAGCCAGAGCGGCGATTGACATTATGCAGCCACCCTCTCAATTGCGCGGAGTCGAACTGATGTCGAACGAGGATTCTCTTCTTGCTCACTCTCAGAAGCTTTTTCGCTTGCCTTGATCACAAGTGAAAACTTCGCAGCCAATTCAGGTAGTTCCATCGGTAGATCACGAGGGCTCCTTGATGTAGAAGCCTCAACGAAGAACTCCTTAACAATCTTGTCCTCAAGTGATTGAAAGGACATCACAACAACGCGTCCACCCACTTCCACCAAATCTAAAGCTTGTGGGATTGCACGAGTGATCGCGCCGAGTTCGTCATTTACTGCAATACGCAATGCTTGGAAAGTTCGCTTTGCTGGGTTTCCGCCTGTACGACGTGTGGCGGCCGGAATACTCTCTTTTACTAATGTGGCTAGTTGTAAAGTTGAGTTTAAAGGTGCGATTGTTCGCGCTTTCACAATGTTTTCGACAATGCGGGTGGCAAATTTCTCTTCACCAAATGTGCGCAGAATTTTTATAAGTGCTCCTGGGTCATAGTGATTTACAATCTCGAAAGCGGTTATTCCTTGCGTGCAATCCATACGCATATCTAGAGGAGCATCCTGTGAATATGAGAAGCCGCGATCGCTCTCATCAAGTTGCATCGATGAGACACCCAGATCAAAGAGAACGCCAGAAACTTGAGCGTATCCGTGAGATTGAACTACTTCTGTGATGTGATCGAAAACTGCATGTGAACTCTTAAAGCGATCACCAAAGATTTCTAGGCGAATTCGAGCTTGCTCGAGAGCGCGCGGGTCGCGATCTATTCCAATAACAGTCAATTGCGGAAAACGTGTAAGAAGGGCTTCAGTGTGTCCACCGAGCCCAAGAGTTGCATCAACAACTACCGGAGTACGAGAACCTTGAATCGAGGGAGCAAGTAGTTCGACACAGCGATCGCGCATTACAGATATGTGCTTCATCAACTCCCCCTTTTCTTTAATGCATCACTGCCGGTTTTCCAATCACTCTCTCAACTCTGGTCACCGCCGGCCGACGGATCTAACGAAAGCGACGCCGGGGAAGGGGCGCCGCTGTCGGCCTTAAATACCTAGGCATTGGGTCGACGGTGGCCACAATTGAGAGAGCGCTATGTAGTTGTTATTTAGTTGTTGAACTTCTTAGAACAGACCTGGGAAAACCTCTTCTGAAACATCAGCAAATCCATCTTCGCGATCTGTTAAATATTTATTCCATGCCTGCGCGTCCCAAATTTCAACGCGAGTATTTGCTCCGATTACTACGCACTCCTTTTCAAGTCCTGCATATGTGCGAAGTCCTTGTGGAATCGTGACGCGACCCTGACGATCAGGAATCTCATCGTGTGCTCCTGCAAACATCACGCGCTGATAATCGCGAGCTGCTTTTGCAGTCACTGGCGCTTGTCTTAACGTCTGTGTGAGAGTTTCAAATTCAGTAGATGGAAATACATAGAGACAACGTTCTTGACCTTTTGTAATAACAAGACCGGCAGAAAGTTCTTCGCGAAATTTCGCGGGGAGGATGAGGCGGCCTTTTTCATCAAGGCGGGGTTCGTGGGTGCCAAGAAACATCGTGAATCCCCCTCCCCTTGACTGCCTAGCCCAAGGTTCTTTTCAACTAAGCGTCATTTCCTGCTTAATCCCCCACTTTACTCCACTTTCCTCCTTTTTCAACCACCTTTACCCACCTCTCCCCCTTTTCTGCCCCACCTCTCCCCACGATTTTTTCAGGCATAAAAAAACCCGCCTCAAGGGCGGGTCGTCGTTGAATGCAGGCGGGAATTACTCGAAATTACGCTCATCCCAACGCTCTTGCAGGCGGTCGCCGAACTTTTTGCGAGCGCGTGGAGCCTTCTCTTGTGCAGCAGCTGGCACGAGTGCGCCAGGTGTAGTCAGAGCGCGGTAGACCAGGACTGAGCCGGTCAGGGCGATGAGGAAGCCGGCAAGCCCCACAACGGTTACTTGAGCAATGAGTCCGCCAAAGATGGTGGCTAGGCCCGCAAGAACGAGTGCAACTCCTAGCAGAATGCGATTGCGTGAGCGCCCTGAAGCACCAGAC